>JAFANL010000251.1 GCA_019232735.1 Aquitalea sp.
GCGCAAGGCCAGCTGCGGATTGTCCGGGTAGCTGAACGACACATTGCGGAATTCGATCTCGCCCTGGAAGCTGGTGCGGTGGAAGAAGTTGGCATCCTGCGGCCGCTCCACCGGCATCTTCATGAAACCGTCCAGCGAGGACAGCGAGGTCTTGGCATTGTGGTACTGGGTCAGCAGGCCCACCAGCTGGCCTAACGGGGCCATCGCGCGGCCGGACAGCATCACCGCGGCAATCACCCCGCCCTGCGAGGTATTGCCATCCATGATCTGGTACACCCCCACCACCAGCATCACGATGGAAACCAGCTGGGTGATGAAGCCAGCAAAGGTATTGGCCGAAGTGGCCAGCAGCTTCAGCCTGGCACCCACTTGTGCCAGAAACAGCGTGCCCTGCTCCCAGCGGCCCTGTTGCTGGCCTTCTGCCGCCAGGATCTTGATGGTTTCCAGGCCGGCCAGATTCTCCACCAACTGGGCATTACGCTGTGCTGCCGCACGCAGGGTGGCCTCGGTCAGCTCCTTCATTTTTTCCTGGATGAGCAGGGCAAACACGATCATCAACAGCCCGCCCACCAGCACCGGCAGGGTCAGCAAGGGCGAAATCCACAAAATCGCCAGCAGGAAGATCAGCACGAATGGCAGGTCGATCAGCGCCGTGATGGAGGCCGAGGCGATAAAGTCGCGCACGGTTTCAAAGGCCCGCAGATTGGACGAGAAAGCCCCGACCGATGCCGGTCTGGCCTCCATGCGGATACCCAATACCCGCTCCATGATCAGGCTGGACAGGGTCACATCCACCCGCTTGCTGGCCAGATCGATCAGGTAAGAGCGAGTCATCTTCAACAGGAAGTCGAATATCAAGGCCAGCATGCCACCAATGGCCAGCACCCACAGGGTTTCGGTGGCCATGTTCGGCACCACCCGGTCGTAGACATTCATCGAAACCAGCGGGATGACCAGGGCAAACAGGTTGATCAGCAAGGCCGCGATCATGGAGTCGCGGTAGAGAGGCAGGCCGCCATAAACGGTCTGCCAGAACCAGTGACGGGAGCGGATATGGCCCAGCTCCGGTGCCCGGCGTTCGAAGCTGAAGCGCGGGCGCACAAAAATGGCCAGACCGACGTATTTGGTCGCCAGCTCGTCCAGAGGAATACTGGTTTCTGCCTCGGTCAGTTCGGCAAAGCTGACCTGGGCCATGCCGCTCTCGCGGTCGATGCTGCGCAGGATGCAGGCTTCGTCGCCATTCAGCAGCAATACCGCCGGCAACAGGGCATCACGCAATTTTTCCAACGGCTGACGCACCACGCGGGACGTCAGGCCTATGCGTCGTGCCGAACGCGAAAACATTGAAGGAGTCAGCCGATTGTTACTCAGCGGGATACCCGCGACCAGCGATTCACGCGTGGCATTGATGCCATAAGAACGCGCCAGGGCAAACAGGCAATCCAGCAAAGGATCTAGATGCGTCGCCTGCAGGGGAATGGCGTGCGGGAGGCCTTCATGAGACGGGGAATGCATACGCTACCCTCAAATGCTTTCTTTTATTATCGGCTTCAACTTCGTGACTCGCCGTTGGAAGCGACATTCTAATGGATGCGGCCAATTCAGCAAATTATTACTAATAGTTATAATTAATACTTAATAAAACCAGAAATATCCATCTTGTATTTTTATCACTTCCTGAAAATTCACCCAATAAAAAACAAAAACCTGCCAACAATGACAGGTTTTGATTGCAATCGGTCGCAGCCGGATTCAGTGTGCTTTGCGTTTGAACGTCCGGGCAAAGCCCAATACACAGGCAAAGAACAGCACGCTGATGGCAATTTCCCCCAGCGCCAGTTGCTGCGACAAACCACGATCACCCCAGCTGCGCATGATGCCTTCGGTGAAGAAAGCCAGGATGAACATGCTGGACCATTGATAGGTATACAGCCGCTCTTTCAGGATGCCCATCAAGGGGGCCAGCAATACCACGGCCTTCAGTGCCAGGAACGAGCCACCGGGACGCAAGGGCGCCAACCACAACTCCCAGGCCAGGGTCAGCAGAATCAAGGCCACCAGGCTGGCAGCCGCTCCATAGTGAAACAGTTTACGGTTCATTTTTCCTGATTTCCGGCCGTAACGGCGCGTCCGGGACGCGCCATGAAGACAGCCATGATGATGCCCACTTCGTACAGCAGCCACAGCGGCACTGCCAGCATGGTTTGCGACAGCACATCCGGCGGCGTCACCACGGCAGCCACCACGAAGGAGGCCACGATGACATAAGGTCGGCCTTCACGCAGCTTGGTCACCGATACCACGCCCATGCGCACCAGCACGATCACCACGATGGGTACTTCAAAGGTGACGCCAAAAGCCAGGAACATGCCCATGACGAAGGACAGGTATTTGTCGATGTCCGTCATCATGCTGACCCCGCTGGGCGTCATCACCGAAAAGAAATGAAAAGCCACCGGGAAAACCAGAAAATAGGCAAACGACATACCCAGCATGAACAGCAGCACGCTGGCGACCACCAGCGGCAGGATCAGGCGCTTTTCATGGCTGTACAGGCCCGGTGCGACAAAGGCCCAGATCTGGTACAGGGTATTGGGCAGCGAGATAAGAAAAGCCACCAGCATGGTGAGCTTCATCGGCACAAAAAAGGTGGCAGTCACCTCGGTGGCGATCATGCTGCCGCCATTGGGCAGCGCATCCAGCAAGGGCTTGGCCAGCAAGTGGTAGATCTCACCGGACCAGTGGAACAGGACCAGAAAGACCACGATCAGGCCCAGGATGGCGCGCACCAGCCGCAGCCGCAGCTCCAGCAGGTGGGCAAGCAGAGGTTGTTCGTTCATGCGTGGGGGCGGGATTCGCTAGTCGGCTGCGTCGCAGCCGGGGGATGGTCGTCGAACAGGTCCAGCTGATTTTCGTCGCGAGGCGGCTGATCCGCTGCGGTTTTTTCCTCCACCACGGTGGAGACCACGCTGGCCGGACTGGGCTGCGCCTGCAGATCGAGACCGCCATGGATGGTCTGCGCCGCCTCCTGCAGCGGCACTGCTACCTCATTGGAGAGCTGCTGCAGCTGCGCCGACTGTTCGGCGATCACTTCGCGCACGCCCTGCACTTCGGCTTCCATCTGCGACTTGAAGCTGTGCGCGGCATCCTGGATGTCGTTGCGCAGCTCGCCCAAACCACTCAGATTGGCTTGCTGGTGGATGTCGGCCTTGACGCTGGCGACAAAGCGCTGCGCCCGCGCTACCAGCGCGCCCAGGGTACGGGCTACCGTAGGCAGGCGCTCCGGCCCCAGCACCACCAGGGCCACGATGCCGATCAGGAGGATTTCACCGAAACTGATATCGAACACGGCGCACCCTGTGGCTTATTTCTTGTCGGATTCGTTGTCGATGATGCGGCCAGACTCGGCAGGCTTGTCAGCCTTTTCGTTCTCGCCCTTCATGCCTTCCTTGAAGCCACGCACGGCACCACCCAGGTCCTCGCCCACGTTTTTCAGTTTCTTGGTGCCAAACACCAGCACCACAATCAACAGCACAATCAGCCAGTGCCAGATACTGAAAGAACCCATTGCCACTTCCTTTCAAATAATCCGGCGTGCCACGCTGCAGCACGCCGACAAACCGTTCAGCCCTTGTGGCCAAAAACATGTACATGCAGGTGGAACACTTCCTGGCCACCACCGCGACCCGTATTGATACCGGTTTTGAAACCACCTGCCAGACCCTGCTCGGCGGCCAGTCGCGGCACCAGGCCCATGATGCGACCCAGCAGTGCTTCATGCTCCGGACCACACTCAGCCAGCGAGGCCACGTGCAGCTTGGGAATGATCAGGAAATGCACCGGTGCCAGCGGACGAATGTCGTGAAAAGCCACCACGTCATCGTCTTCGTAAATCTTGTTGCAGGGAATCTGGCCTGCGGCAATCTTGCAGAAAATGCAGTCGCTCATTGCTTGGTCCTGTACGGATAAGTCAGGAAGGACGGGAAGCCTTCTCGTCGATGCCGGAAATGCCCTCGCGGCGATGCAGTTCCATCAACACATCTTCCGGGCGCAGGCCATGATAAGCCAGCAGCACCATGGTGTGAAACCACAAGTCAGCCACTTCGCGTACCAGATGCAGCTTGTCCTTGTCCTTGGAAGCCATCAGGGTTTCAGCAGCTTCTTCCGCCACTTTTTTCAGGATCGCGTCTTCACCCTTGTGAAACAGCGAAGCCACATAAGACGACTGGGGGCTGGCCTCACGGCGGGCTTCCAGCGTATCGGCAACAGTCTTGAGCACATCGAAGGTCATGATGCTTCACCTTTGCATACTGGGAATTCGGCAAGTATAGGCCGATTCGCTCATCGGCCGTTAGCGCTTGGCAAGGTTTGCCATTGTAGCGACTGTGCGAGATATTGAATTGATACGGAGCAATTTAATGCTTGTGCTGATAAATGGCATCCGGGTCTTTCAGCACCGCATCCACCACCGTCCAGCCGCCATGTTCGAAGCGGCGGTAGAAGCAGCTTTCACGCCCGGTATGGCAGGCAATGCCACCAGCCTGCTGAATCTGCATCACGATCACGTCGCCATCACAATCCAGTCGCAGCTCCTGCACGGTTTGCAGATGACCGGACTCCTCGCCCTTTTTCCACAGCTTTTGCCGCGAGCGGCTCCAGTAATGGGCAATGCCGGTGTCAGCCGTCAATTGCAGGCTTTCGCGGTTCATCCACGCCACCATCAGCACCCGGCCGGTGGCACTGTCCTGGGCAATGGCGGTGACCAGGCCCTGGGCATCCCATTTCACTTCATCCAGCCAGTGGCTCATAAACGCACCTCGATACCGGCAGCACGCATGGCTTCCTTGGCCTCGCGCACCGTGTATTCGCTGAAGTGGAAGATGCTGGCCGCCAGCACGGCATCCGCCTTGCCCAGCTTCACGCCGTCCACCAGATGCTGCAGATTGCCGACGCCACCGGAGGCAATCACCGGAATCCCCACCCCTTCGGACACGGCACGGGTCAGCGGCAGGTTGAAACCGATCTTGGTACCATCGCGATCCATGCTGGTGAGCAGGATTTCGCCAGCACCGTATTCCTGCATCTTCTGTGCCCATTCGACAGCATCGATGCCGGTACGGTTGCGTCCGCCATGGGTGAACACTTCCCAGCGGTCGTTTTCCGGCGTCACCGCCTTGGCATCCACCGCCACCACGATGCACTGGCTGCCGAACTTGGCGGCGGCTTCACGCACCAGTTCCGGATTGGTCACGGCTGCGGTATTGATGCT
Organism: Aquitalea sp.; assembly: GCA_019232735.1. Lineage (GTDB taxonomy): Bacteria > Pseudomonadota > Gammaproteobacteria > Burkholderiales > Chromobacteriaceae > Aquitalea. The sequence continues at coordinate 5,270 of JAFANL010000251.1, forward strand.
GACCTTGTCGGCACCGGCGTTGAGCAGACGGCGGATGTCTTCCACCTTGCGCACGCCACCACCCACGGTCAGCGGGATGAACACCTGCTCGGCCACCGATTCGATCACGTGCAGGATCAGGTCGCGGTCGTCAGAACTGGCGGTGATATCCAGAAAGGTAAGCTCGTCGGCACCTTGTTCGTTGTAGCGACGGGCGATTTCCACCGGGTCGCCGGCATCGCGCAGGCCGACAAAGTTGACGCCCTTGACGACGCGACCGGCAGTCACGTCCAGGCAGGGGATAATGCGTTTGGCCAGAGTCATGTTCGCAACACAAAAAAATTTGGCCGAAGAGTCTTCGGCCACAGGCTGTTGACAAAGTAATTTGATACGACGTTACCGAACCCGGCCAAGCCGGGCCGCTCCACCGCAGTAGCTGATTTCACAGCCTTCCTGTCTATTCCCATCCCCCCGCCCTCCCCCGGTTGGGAAGGATGCCTCGCCTTCTTGGCAGAAGGCGAGATCCGGTTTGGCAACAGCCTTGCCAAACCGGGGGTTAAAGTCGGATCAAGCCTCGGATAATTCGTCGGCCAAGGTCTGCGCGGCAGCAAAGTCTATGCTGCCCTCGTAGATGGCACGGCCGGTGATGGCGCCCTCGATGCCTTCTTCTTCCACGGCACACAGATTGCGCACATCGTCGAGGTTGGTCAGGCCGCCGGAGGCGATCACCGGAATGGTCAGCGCCTGGGCCAGCTTGACGGTGGCTTCGATATTGACGCCATTCATCATGCCGTCACGACCGATATCGGTGTAGATCACCGAGTTGACGCCGTAGTCTTCGAAGCGCTTGGCCAGATCAATCACATTGTGATTGGTGATCTTGGCCCAGCCATCGATGGCCACCATGCCATCCTTGGCATCCAGGCCGACAATCACCTGGCCGGGGAAGGCGTCACAGGCATCATGCAGGAAGCCTGGGGTTTTCACCGCAGCGGTCCCGATGATGACGTAGGACAGGCCCATGTCCAGGTATTTTTCGATGGTGTCCAGATCGCGGATGCCGCCACCCAGTTGAACCGGCATGTCATTGCCCACTTCCTGCAGGATGGAGCGGATGATGTTCAGGTTCTTGGGTTTGCCGGCAAAGGCACCGTTCAGGTCAACCAGATGCAGGCGACGGGCTCCCTGGTCACGCCAGTGAGCGGCCACCTTGACCGGATCGTCAGAGAAAACGGTGGCATCGTCCATAACGCCCTGTTTCAGGCGTACGCATTGACCATCCTTGAGGTCGATAGCGGGTATAAGCAGCATGGTGCTAGATCAACGTAAGTTAAACACTGCCATCCCATGCCAGGAAGTTCTTCATCATCTGAAGACCGGCACGGTGGCTCTTCTCGGTATGAAACTGCGTCGCAAAAATATTGCCACGCCCGACAATACAGGAAAACCTGTCCGGGTACTCACTTTCCGCCAGCGTCAGCGCGGCATCGGCCGGGGCGAAATGGTAGCTGTGGACAAAATAGAAACGCTCGCCATCCTCGATCCCGGCAAACAGCGGATGGGATGTTGTCTGGTAAACGCGGTTCCAGCCCATGTGCGGCACCTTGAGGCGCTCGCCAGCAGCATCCGTCAGGTTAGCCGAAAATCGCACTACATTGCCCGGAAACAAGCCAAGTCCGGGGGTATCGCCTTCTTCACTGTGCTGGAAAAGCAACTGTGCCCCCACGCAGATGCCAAAAAACGGCTTGGTCTGCGTGGTTTCACGTACGGCTTCGGCCAGGCCGTAGCTGTTGAGCTCGCGCATGCAGTCCGGCATCGCGCCCTGGCCGGGGAACACCACCTTGTCCGCCTTGACGATGGCTTCCGGGTCGCGACTGAGGAAAATGTCCGCGCCCATGTCGTTGACTGCCTGGATGGACTTGAGCACCGAGTGCAGATTGCCCATGCCGTAGTCGATTACTGCGACTTTCATCATGCCCCTAACTGTTCGGGTGAAGGTGGGCTGCGGCTCAGGCCGTCAGCGTGCCCTTGGTGGATGGCGTGGCACCGCCCATGCGCTCGTCCACCTCACAGGCCATGCGCAGCGCGCGGCCAAAGGCCTTGAAGATGGTCTCCGCCTGATGATGGCTGTTGACCCCGCGCAGATTGTCGATATGCAGGGTCACCATGCTGTGATTGACGAAGCCATGGAAGAACTCGGAGAACAGGTCGACATCGAACTGGCCAATGCTGGCGCGGGTGTAGTCGACGTTGTAGACCAGACCGGGGCGGCCGGACAGATCAATCACCACGCGGCTGAGCGCCTCATCCAGCGGCACATAGGCATGGCCGTAACGGCGAATGCCCTTCTTGTCGCCGATGGCCTTGGCAAAAGCCTGCCCCAGCGTGATGCCGATGTCTTCCACCGTGTGGTGGGCATCAATGTGCAAATCCCCCTTGGCCACGATGTCCAGGTCGATCAGGCCGTGGCGGGCGATCTGGTCCATCATGTGATCAAGAAAAGGCACGCCGGTATCGAAATGGCTACGGCCATTGCCATCCAGATTAAGGGTGACGGTGATCTGGGTTTCCAGGGTATTGCGGGTAACGGAGGCTGTTCTCATGATTTCAGGCAAAGTAGCCGGCCAGTGCAGCAAGCACGGCCGTGTTTTCTTCCGGGCTGCCCACGGTCAGGCGCAGGCATTGGTCCAGCAGCGGGTGGCTGCCATGCAAGTTCTTGATCAGGATGCCATTTTTTTTCAGCCAGGCAAACAGTTCCGCGGCATCCGGCACCCTGAAGGTGACAAAATTGGCCTGCGAATCAAATACCGTCAGCGCGGCATGCTGGCGCAGGGCCAGTAACAGGCGGCTGCGCTCATCGCGCAGGGTTTGCGCCTGCTGCATGAACACATCCAGATGACGCAGGGCAAAACGGGCCGCCGCCTGGGTCAGCACATTGATATTGTAAGGCGGGCGTACCTTGTCCAGCTCATCCATCCACTCGGCACTGCCGGCGGCATAGCCCAGACGCAGGCCGGCCAGGCCCAGCTTGGACAGGGTGCGCATCACCAACAGATTGGGACGGCTGCCCGCCAGCTCCATCAGGCTGTCGCTGGCAAAGGCTTGATAAGCCTCATCCACCACCACCAGGCCCGGCGCGGCATCCAATACCGCCAGCACCTGCTCGCGGGCAAATTGCGGGCCCGTGGGATTATTCGGGTAGGACAGGAACACCACCGCCGGTTGATGGCTGACAATGGCTTGCAGCAAGGCCGGCAGGTCCAGGCTGAAATCGGCATTGAGCGGTACGCCGACATACTGCAGGCCGGAGAACAGCGCATTCATGCGGTACATGACGAAGGACGGTTCCAGCGCCAGCATCACCGCACCGGGACGCGCCAGCGCCTGGGCAATCAGGGTAATGATTTCGTCGGAGCCATTGCCCAGCAGCACGCTGGCAGCGGCCGGAATGCCAAAGGCGGCTTTCAGCTCATCTTTCAGGCCACCGCCATGCGGATCGGGATAGCGGTTGATCGCCACCTCAGCCAGGCATTGGCCCAGCTCGGCGCGCAATGCCTCGGGCAGTGCGTACGGATTTTCCATGGCGTCCAGCTTGATCAGGCCGCTGGCATCGGACACATGGTAGGCCTTGATTCCGGCAATTTCCGGGCGGACCAGTTGCTTGGCAGTCAATGTCATGATGATGGGGCTGCGCCGCTTTCAGAAAGCGACCCGGCCATGCAGGTCTACAGGGGCGTTGTCAGTACAACGCTGGAGGGGGCTATCCTACCGTGTTCGGCCGTTTTGGGCTAGCAGCGACCGGTGCCGGGCCGCCACGCTGGCGCAGGAAAACGACATTTTCGCCGCACAAAAAAACAGGGCCGGCATTGGCGCGGCCCTGTCTTTAACTGAAGCAATTTGGCTCAGGATTCCAGTCGCAGCTCGGCAGCACGGGCGTGGGCGGTCAGGCCCTCGCCGTGGGCCAGCACGCTGGCGATCTTGCCCAGCTTCTGCGCACCCGCAGCAGAAACGCGGATCAGGCTGGAACGCTTCTGGAAGTCGTACACGCCCAGCGGGCTGGCAAAGCGCGCGGTACGGCTGGTGGGCAGTACGTGATTGGGGCCGGCGCAGTAGTCGCCCAGGCTTTCCGAGGTGAAACGGCCCATGAAGATGGCACCGGCGTGACGCAGCAGCGGCAGGCCGGCGTCCGGGTCGGCCACCGACAGTTCCAGATGTTCCGGCGCGATGTAGTTGGCAATCTCGCAGGCTTCGGCCAGATCGCGCACCTGGATCAGCGCGCCACGGTTGCCCAGGCTGGCTTCGATGATGGCGCGACGCGGCATGCCGGGCAGCAGTCGGGCAATGCTGGCTTCCACTTCGGCAATGTAATCAGCCGATGGGCAGAGCAGAATGGCCTGGGCGATTTCGTCATGCTCAGCCTGACTGAACAAGTCCATGGCAATCCAGTCGGCCGGGGTGTTGCCATCGCAGATCACCAGGATCTCGGACGGGCCGGCCACCATGTCGATGCCCACCACGCCGAACACGCGGCGCTTGGCGGCAGCCACATAGGCATTGCCCGGGCCGGTGATCTTGTCCACCTGCGGGATGGTCTGAGTGCCATAGGCCAGTGCAGCAACGGCCTGGGCACCGCCACAGGTGAACACCTTGTCCACGCCGGCAATGAAGGCAGCGGCCAGCACCAGATCGTTACGCTCGCCTTGCGGGGTGGGCACCACCATGATGATCTCGCCGACACCAGCCACCTTGGCCGGCATGGCGTTCATCAGCACCGAGCTGGGATACGCCGCCTTGCCGCCCGGCACGTAAATGCCAACGCGGTCCAGCGCCGTCACCTGCTGACCCAGCAGGGTGCCGTCTTCGTCTTCGTAGCTCCAGGAATGGGCCAGCTGCTTTTCATGGTAGCGGCGCACGCGCTCGGCAGCTGCGCTCAATGCCTGCTGTACTTCAGCAGGCAGGCGCAGCCAGGCGGCTTCCAGCTGTTCACGCGACAGGGTGAGATCGGCCATGGAAGTGGCCTGCATGCGGTCGAAGCGGTTGGTGTATTCCAGCACCGCGGCATCGCCACGTGCCTTGACGTCATCACAGATGGCCGCCACGGCGCTGTCCACCGCCGGGTCCTGCGCGGTTTCAAAGGCCAGCAACGCCTTGAGTTGCTGCTGGAAGTCAGCTTGGGTCGAAGACAGTTTCAGCATGGGATTCCGTTTCTGCCTTATGCCGGTACGGCAGAGGCAAAGGCATCCAGCACTGGCTGGATGCGGTCATATTTGAGCTTGAGCGCGGCCTGGTTCACCACCAGACGGGAACTGATGTCGATGATGTGTTCCACCGCCACCAGATTATTGGCACGCAGCGTGCCCCCGGTGGAGACCAGATCGACGATGGCATCGGCCAGACCTACCAGCGGTGCCAGCTCCATCGAGCCGTACAGCTTGATGATGTCCACGTGCACACCCTTGGCGGCAAAGTGTTCGCGCGCGATTTGCGGGTACTTGGTGGCCACCTTCAGTCGCGCGCCCTGGCGCACGGCGTTCTGGTAATCGAAGCCGTTTTCCACCGCCACCATCATCTTGCACTTGGCAATATTCAGGTCCAGCGGCTGATACAGGCCGTCGCCACCGTGTTCGATCAGCACATCGCGTCCGGCAATGCCCAGATCGGCAGCACCGTACTGCACATAGGTGGGGACATCCGAGGCTCTTACAATCACCAGCCGCACATCTTCATGGTTGGTACCGATGATGAGCTTGCGCGAGGATTCCGGCGCTTCAGCGGGGACGATGCCGGCTGCAGCCAGCAGAGGCAGGGTTTCTTCAAAGATGCGCCCTTTGGACAGGGCAATGGTCAGGGTCATGATCGTAAACAGGCAATGGAAATAAGAAAGAGGGCCATCATCCGAACAGGGCGCGACGTTCGCGCTCCAGATGGCCGACATAACGCTGCACCAGCGTTTCCGACGATGGCGTCATGTTGAGAAAGGCGCAACCGACACGGGTCGCTTCGTTGCCGTTGCGCAGCCGGGTTGTCAGACGGTGGCGAATTTCGATGCCAACCTTGAGATTACCCAGCGGTTTGAGCTCCAGGGAGCAATGCTGATACTTCTGGCCCATATCGAAACCCGGTGCCTGCACGCTGGGCAGCCACAGGCTGCAGCCACCCAGGCTGATATCAAACAGCACCAGGTCCTGCGGCCGGTTGGGGAAGTCAGCAATATGGCAGCTGACCGGATTGCCCACCGGGGTCTGGATACGGAAAAATTCGCGCCGCTGCAGCTTGATGACCTGCACGGGCAGATCCACCTCGAAGGCCGGGCCGCTGTCCAGCATCACCTTGCGCGCCGCGGTGGTGACAAACTGGGTTTTCACCCCTTCGGGTGAGCAGACAAACACATTGCGCTCGCTGTGCAGCAGCTGCTCGTTGGTGGCCGGATCGGCCCCCCAGTCCAGCAACAGCACACCGCGCCTGGCATCCACTTCCAGAAAGCGGGTGAGGATGAAGGTTTTTCCCTTGTTGGAAAACACCGTCACCATGTGCCCGGACTTGGCGATAGACGACAGGTGATGCACGACCTCAACCGGCGTATCCAGGGTATACCTGGCCAGATCGGGCTGGGCCTGATTGTCATGCAGCATGTCCGGGCTGTTGTCTTCGCTCACGATGGGTGCTTCTTTCCGCTCTGGTGTGAATGATTGCCTGAATTCTAGCGTAACAGCTGACGAATATCATGACCCAGGCTGTCCGCCGGGGTGCCATATGCCTCATAAACCCGCAATTTGCCACTTTTATCGAACAGATAAGAGCCGGCACTGTGGTCTACGGTATAGCTGCCACCGGCCTGACCCACTTTTTGCGCCACCACCTTGTAGGCGGCTTTCACCTGCTCGATCTGCGCCACGCTGCCGGTCAGACCGATAAAACGGGCATCAAAGTGCGGAACATAGCCGGCCAGCACCGCCGTGGTATCACGTTCCGGATCCACGGTGACAAACAGCACCTGGACCTTGTCGGCATCGGCACCCAGCTGCTTCATCACATTGGCGTATTCCAGCATGGTGGTGGGGCAGACATCCGGACAGTGGGTGTAGCCAAAAAACAGGGCAACCACCTTGCCGGAGAAATCAGACAATTTGCGGGGCTTGCCCAGGTGGTCACTCAGGCTGAAGTCGCCCCCCAGCGGGGTTTCACTGATGTCCGTGCCCTTGAGATCCAGCTTGGCGGCAGCCGGCGGGGCACAGGCGGCCAGGGCCGCGACGACAATAAACAGGGACAGCAAACGAAGTAGCAAACGCATCAGGCAACCGGTATCAGGCAATAGTGATCGAACAGCATCGCGGCGAATAGCCAGGTCAGATACCAGATCGACCAGGCAAAGGTACGACGCGCCAAGGCGTCAGCATACTGACGATGCAGTTGCACAGCAAGAAACAAGAAGCGTGCATCCAGCCCCAAAGCGGCCAGCAGATAAACCCAGCCGGCCACCCCCAACGCCAGCGGCAGCAAGGTGCTTGCCGTCAGCAGCCAGGTGTAGAGCAGGATGGACAAGGTCGTGAAGGATTGCCCATGTGTCAGGGGCAACATGGGCAGGCCGGCGCGGGCGTAGTCGGCGCGGCGATACAGGGCCAGCGCCCAGAAATGCGCGGGCGTCCAGGTATAGATGATGAGCGACAGCACGAGCGCATGCGGGCTGATCTGGCCAGTCATGGCAGCCCAGCCCAGCAGGGGTGGCATGGCACCGCTGATGCCGCCGATCACGATATTCTGCGGTGTGCGCGGCTTCAGCAGCAGGGTGTACACCACGGCATAGACCACAAAAGTGGCCAGTGTCAGCCAGGCCGTCAGGGCATTGATACGGTCCGCCAGCAGCAACATGCCGCCACCACACAGCAGCGCGGCCAGCAACAGCGTTTCCCGCTGCCCCGCCTCGCCACGCGCCGTGGCGCGCCGGGCGGTGCGCTGCATGCGCGCATCCACCGTGCGCTCAAGCAGGCAGTTGACCATGGCCGCCGCCGCGGCCACCAGTGCAATGCCCACCGCCGCCGTCAGGATACGCGGCCAGGGCGGGAGCTCCGGCTGGGACAGCAGCATGCCGATGACGGCGCAAAACACGATCAGGGCCAATACCTTGGGTTTGGCCAGCTGCAACATGGCGGCGGCATGTTCGCGTCGTAGCGCCGGATTGAGACTGAGTGCCATCTTCCCCCCCTCCCCGCCTCTGGCATCAATGCCGGTGAGACATGAGCCGCCCCGCCAGACTCCAGCCCGGAGGGCGGCCAACGGCAGCGCGGCGTAAGCACCGCCTCACCGGCATGCCACGCAGGCGCCCGGCCAGGGCCAGGCTCCCCGCCAGCAAGGCCATCGCCCCGATATGGTGGGCCAGCGCCAGTGGCAATGGCCGCAGCCACAGCACAGTGCCCATCCCCAGCACAACCTGCAGCAGGCCGAGCAGCAGCAGAAACCGCAAATGACGACGCAGTGCCCGATTGGGCCATAAGCGCCATACCACCAGCAACAGCACGGTCAGCAGTGTCAGCGCACCCAGGCGGTGCAGCCAGTGCATGGCAACCGGCCCGCCCTCTGCCAACGGCGGCCACCAGCTGCCATTACAAGAGGGAAAGCCCTGACAAGCCAAGGCTGCCTGATGCGAAGACACCCAGCCACCCAGCAGAATCTGCCCCAGCACCAGCAGTAGCAGCAGGCGGGACAGCCACAGCCCGCTCGCGGCCACCGGCTGTGATGGCCAGTCACGTGCCGATGCCTGCCACAGCAGTAGCGCCACCAGGCTCATGCCCAGCAGCAAATGGGCGGTCACCACCCATGGCTGTAACTGCAGGGTGACAGTCAGGCGGCCCAGCAAGGCTTGCACAAGCAACAAACCCAGCAGCAGGCCGGCCCCGCGTCTAGCCTGGGCATGGCGCCAGACTTGCAGAGCATACAGCAGGACCAGCAGCCCCAGACTGCCGGCCAGATAGCGGTGCAGCATCTCCTTCCAGGCCTTGTCCGGGCTGACCGGACCATCCGGCTGCAACTGCATGGCCTGGGCGATGGCATCGGCAGCGTGGGCAGGCGAGATCTGGCCATAGCAACCGGGCCAGTCCGGACACCCCAGCCCGGCCTGCGACAGCCGGACATAAGCCCCCAGCGGCAATAGCACGCAGGCCAGCAGCAATGCCAGCCACAGCAGTTTTCTCATTGCGGCCTCCTCGTCGTCCTGCCTGCCAACGGCACTCAGCCCAGACCGTTGTTCACCTTCAACACCAGCAGCACTTCCTTGATGATCTTGTCCGGCCGCGCTGCATCCGGATAAAACAACACCTGATTACCCAGGGGATCGATCAGGTAGAAACCATCGCCCCGCAACGGTGGGGCCGTCTCCAGCTGTGCCAGCTGCAAGGTGTCCGGCGGGGCGGTAATCGCCGCGTGCTGATACAGCCACACCCGTTGCAGGCGGCTTGCCGCCTCGCCCTGGGCCAGATGAATCTGACGCATGGTGTACAAGCGCTGTCGGCACGGCTGGTCGCAAGCGCCACGGCTTTGCCCCACCAGCACCCAGCGCCCCTTGGGCCAATCGGACCGCGCGGCGGCGGCAAATGGCCGCGTCGGCAGTAACTGGCCATAACTCTGCCCACCTTGTGGTGGCCAGCAGCGATAGCTCAGCCAGGCCGCCAGCCAGGGCAGCAGGCATAGCAACAGGATCAAGCCCAGCCGCCACCGTCCGCGCGGCCCTGTCATCGCCGGCTCCAGCGCAGGCCCTGCCAGGCCAGGCAACCGCCCAGCAAGAGCCACTGCACGGCATAGGCAAAATGCCGTTGGGCCGATATCGGCGGCTGCACCGGCCATGGCCGCAATCCGGGCAGTGGCGCTTGCAAGGCCAACACCCCATTGCGCCAGTGCCCCGGATAACGGTGCTGCAATGCCGCCACGTCCAGCGCATCCACTTGTCCGGCAATACCGGCCTGGGCGCCGGGCAAGGTCCAGCGTGCATGCCAGGGCAGCCATTGCCCGGCAGGGGATGGCGGCAACACCACAGACGGCAGCGCCTTGCCCTGGGCCAGCCAGCCCAGGTCCAGCAGCAGCATGCTGCCATCGCCCAGCCGCACGGCCTGTAATACCCGGGCACCCGGTTGCGCATCCAGCAGGCTGTTGGCCAACAGGATGACTGGACCACGCGGGCTGGCCTTGCCAATGAAACGATGGGAATAATCCGGCAATGCATCCCCGGGGGAGGACTCCAGCGCCTGGGCCGGCTGGCTGTCTGCCCGCGCCAGGGCCTGCTCCCAGTGCAATTTGTCCATGCCGCGCTGCCCCTGCCAGCCCGCTAATACAAAAGGTAACAAGACCACTGACAACAGAAACCCACGACTTCGTTTTTTGCCACTAGACTGAAAACATGTTTCTGCTGTTGCCGCTGTACCGGAGGGACCCGCCATGAAAATCGTCATCGTCTTTTTGCTTGCCTGCATCGTGCTGGTCCTGTTCTGGGGACTGTCCGGCCTGCTCAAGCAGGAGTCCGACTCGCAGCGGCTGATCCGCTCGCTCACCTTGCGGGTAGGTTTGTCCATCGGCCTGTTCATCCTGTTGCTGCTGGGTGCGGTCTTCGGCTGGTGGCGTCCGCACCAGCCCGGTTAATCGCGCTGGCTCACAGCCAGTAGACGAAGACAAACAGCAGCAACCACACCACATCGACAAAATGCCAATACCAGGCCGCAGCGGCAAAAGCGAAATGCCGCTGCGCATCAAAATGCCCACGCAGTACCCGTAACCACACCACCAGCAGGATGATGCTGCCCAGCAGCACATGCATGCCATGCAGGCCAGTCAGCATGTAGAAAGTCATGCCATAGCCCCCCGCCGACAAGGTCAGCTGCTGCGCCGTCCAGGCATGGTGGTATTCGATGGCCTGCAGGCTGAGGAAGCTCAAGCCCAGCGCGATGGTGATGAACAGGCCCAGCTTCAGCTGTGCCCGCCGTCCCAGCATCAGGCCCCAGTGCGCCCAGGTCAGGGTGGCACCGGAAGACAGCAGGATCAGGGTATTGAGAGCCGGCAGCCCCCAGGCTTCCATCGCCTGATAGGCTTGTCCGGGCTGTGGGGCCGTCAACAGCGGCCAGCTGGCGCTGAAATCCGGGTACAGCAGCTTGTAATCCAGACTGCCCAGTGTCGGCAGTGCCACCAGCCGCACCCAGAACAGCGCCGCAAAAAACGCGCCGAACAGCATGACTTCGGAAAAAATGAACCAGCCCATGCCCCAGCGGAAGGACATGCCCTCCTGGCCGTGGTAACGACCCAGCTGGTTTTCACCTATCACGTCGCCAAACCAGCCAAACAGCATGCGCAGCAGGATCAGCACGCCCAGCGCCAGCGACCACCAGCCCAGTGACATGCCATTGACGGCAAACGCCGCCCCCAGCCCCAGGCAGAACAGCGCCACCGCGCCCAGTGCCGGCCAGCGCGAGGGTGCCGGCACAAAATAATGCGTCTGCGGATGCTCATCCAGCACAGCCATGACCGTCTCCTCAATGGCTTATCCAGTTCACCACAACCAACAGCAGGGTAATCAGCCCGGCCACCAGCACCAACGCCGTCGCAATCAGCTGCAGCGGTCGCAGCTTGCCATCCTGCTGTGCGGACGCATGCCGGCGGATGCCGATAAATGCAGCCAATACGGCAAGCACGCCCCGCCACCAGCTCATGGCCGTCCCTCCCCCTGCCCCGGCACGTCAAACACGCTGTAGGACAGGGTAATGCTGCCGATCTCCGCCGGCAGCCTGCGGTCTATCACCAGCACCACCGGAAAGTGCCGCGTTTCGCCCGGCTGGAACACCTGCTGGCGAAAGCAGAAGCACTCCAGCTTTTTCACATAGGCCGCAGCCTCGGCCGGCAGATAGTGCGGAATCGCCTGCCCCACCACCGCCTGCCGGCTGTTATTGCGCAAGGTGTACTGCAACTGGATGAACTGGCCGGTGCGCACCTGCAATTGCCTGGCCGGCGGCAACACCTGCCATGGCAGGCCGGGCTGTACCATGGTGTCCAGCACCAGTTGCACCGGCCGCACCGCTGCGGTGGTGCTGCCATCGTCGGCCAGCCGATCCGCCGCCACCACGCGGTTCAGACCGCTGACCTCACAAATCACCCGATACAGCGGAATCAGCCCCCAGGCAAAACCGAACATCAACAGCACCACCAGCAACAGCCTGCGCAGCAATACCGTATTGGCCGCCCGCCCTGCTTCCGCCATCACCGTCTCCCTGGCTAGCCGTGCTTGCCACCACGCATGTCCAGCACCACGCCGTTTTCTGCCGTCTCCAGTTCCGGCGCTTCATGGAAGCTGTGGTAGGGCGCAGGCGTGGGCAGTCGCCATTCCAGCGTATTGGCACCTTCCCACGGCTGCTGGGGGGCTGTTTTGCCATGGCGTAGCGAATGCAGGATGTTGAACAGGAAAATCAGCTGCCCCAGGCCAAACATGAAGGCGCCCACGCTGGCGATCTGGTTGAAGGTGGTGAACTGCAAGGCGTAATCGGGAATGCGGCGCGGCATGCCGGCCAGGCCGAGAAAATGCATGGGAAAGAAGGTGACGTTGAACCACAGCAGCGACCACCAGAAATGCAGCTTGCCCAGCCGCTCGCCATACATGCGGCCGGTCATCTTGGGAAACCAGTAATACACGGCGGCAAACAGGCTGAACAAGGCGCCGGCCACCAGCACATAGTGGAAATGCGCCACCACGTAGTAACTGCCGTGCAGCTGCACATCCACCGCCGCCACGCTCAGCGTCACCCCCGACAACCCGCCGATGGTGAACAGCAGGATGAAACCGATGGCAAACAGCATCGGGGTTTCAAAGCTCATGCTGCCTTCCCACATGGTGGCGATCCAGTTGAACACCTTCACGCCGGTGGGCACGGCAATCAGCATGGTGGCGTACATGAAAAACAGCTGCGCCGTGGCCGGCATGCCGGTGACGAACATGTGATGCGCCCACACCATGAAGGACAGCACACCGATGGAGCTGGTGGCATACACCATGGACGTATAGCCAAACAGCGGCTTGCGGGCAAAGGTGGGAATCACCTGGCTGACAATGCCGAAGGCCGGCAACGCCATGATGTAGACCTCGGGGTGACCGAAAAACCAGAACACATGCTGATACAGGATGGGATCGCCCCCGCCGGCGGCATTGAAGAAATGCGTGCCGAAATGGCGGTCAGTCAGCACCATGGTGACGGCACCGGCCAGCACCGGCATCACCGCGATGATGAGATAGGCGGTGATCAGGCTGGCCCAGGCAAACATCGGCATGCGCATCATCGGCATGCCCGGCGCGCGCAAATTGATGATGGTGACCACGATATTGATGGCCCCCATGATGGAACTGACACCCAGGATATGGATGGCGAAGATGGTCAGATCCATGCCCATGCCCAACTGCACCGACAGCGGTGCATACAGCGTCCAGCCGGTGGCGGCCGCCCCGCCTGGCACCAGAAAGGACAACAGCAACAGGGCCATGGCCGGCGGCAGCAGCCAGAAGCTCCAGTTGTTCATGCGGGCAAAGGCCATGTCCGGCGCGCCCAGCATCAGCGGCAGCATCCAGTTGGCCAGGCCGGTAAAGGCCGGCATGATGGCGCCGAACACCATGATCAGCCCGTGCAGGGTGGTGAGCTGATTGAACAAGGCGGGCTGGAAGAACTGCAGGCCGGGGCGGAACAGCTCGGTGCGGATGCACAACGCCAGTACACCGCCCACCAGAAACATGCAAAAGGCAAACCACAGGTAGAGCGTGCCGATGTCCTTGTGATTGGTGGCAAACAGCCAGCGCCTCCAGCCATGCGGCTTGTGGACGACCGGCTGCGGGTCTGCCGTGTGTGCCATGACCATGTCCCGCTCCTCAGGCTGCGCCGCCACGGGCGGCTTTCACTTCAGCCGGTTGCACCAGCTGTCCGGTATGGTTGCCCCAGGCATTGCGCTCGTAAGTGATCACGGCGGCGATGTCGGTATCCGACAGCTGTTTGCCCCAGGCCTGCATGGCCGGGTTCTTCTTGCTGCCGTTCAGCACGATATTGATATGCGCCGCCTTGTCGCCATTCACCACCGGCGAGCCATCCAGCGCGGGAAAACTACCGGGAATGCCCTTGCCGCTGGCTTGGTGGCAGGGCACGCAGTTCTGGCCGTAGACTTTCTCGCCCCGCTCACGCAGGGCCGCCAGCGACCAGACCCGGCTGGGGTCATCGGCACTGGCAGCGGCCTGCTTCAGACGTGCATCGCGCCAGCGGGCATAGTCTTCCGGCGAGCGCGCCTCCACCACGATGGGCATGAAGCCATGATCCTTGCCGCACAACTCGGAACACTGACCGCGATAGATGCCCGGCTGGTCCACGATGAACCAGGCATCACGCAGGAAACCGGGAATGGCGTCCTGCTTGATGCCCAGCTGCGGTACCCACCAGGAGTGGATGACATCATTGGCCGTCAGCAGCAGGCGTACCTTGCGCCCGGTGGGCACCACCAGCGGCTCGTCCACTTCCAGCAGGTAATGGGCCGGCAATGCCGTGCTGCCGGCCGGCATGGTACGCGGTGTGGCCAGGTGGCTCATATAGCCGAAATTGTCATCCAGGTAGTCGTAACGCCATTTCCACTGATAGCCGGTGATCTTGATGGTCATGTCTTCGCCATGCGTGCTTTTCTGGTTCAGTACCGCACGCGTGGCTGGCCAGGCAATGGCCAGCAGGATCAACAAGGGGATGACGGTCCAGATGATTTCCACGGTGGTGTTTTCGTGGAACTGCCGGGCAATATGGCCGGCCGATTTGCGATGGCGGACGATGGCATACAGCATCACCGCCAGCACCAGCAGGAAGATCACGCCGGTTACCAGCAGCAGCATGCTGTGCAGATCGTATTCCAGGCGGGCGAGCGAGGTGGCCGGGCTGGGCAGGTTGATGGCCAGCTCTTGGGCGGATGCAGCTTCGCCAGGCAGCAGCAGGCAAGCAACAGCACTCCCCACCATGCGCAGACAGGACATGTGGCCCCCTCTCCGGCCAGCCGGATCCGACGCTGGCCCATGCAAGCATTGATAATAACAATCATCAACAGCCGCTTAAAATGCTAGACCCGTTCGACATAAAAACAAGAAGTTTTCATGCTGCGCCGCAGAAACCAACCATCATTCCAGAGGCATTAACTTGTAATTGAAATTCGATGGCAAATAATGGAAAGAAGCTATATCCCTCAAGCTAAAACCTGAGCAGTTCCTATATTGCCGCCACCATGCCCAATACCAGCGCCGAACCGTACAACACCAACCCGCACTACCTGGCCACCTTGTCCGGTTTGCTGGCCAAGCAAGCCATCGTGGCCGAGCAGGCCATTACCGCCAGGGATGGCCGCGTTCTGTTGCACAGCGGCAGCCCCATGCAAGCAAAGCACATGGCCTTGCTACCGCAGGAAGCACTCAAAATACCGCTGGAAGCCTGCCTGTCACTGCCGGACTTCACACCACACCGGCTATTGCAGGAAAAAAGCATCCTCCTGCTGGAACAGCAGCCCTTGCTGCAAGCCATGCTGGAGAAAACATCCCATCGGCATGCCTGCCTGGCCGTACTGGAAAGCTTGCCGCTGAATCACTCGCTGGCCATGTTGCTGGCCCTGCTGGAACAGCAACAATTACTGGAACACAGTCTGCTGTGCTGCCTGTTCAGCCTGGGGCTGGCCTTGCGCACCGGCCAGCCCAGCAGCCTGCTGGAGCCGATTGCACTGGCCGCCCTGTTCCACGATATCGGTGAGCTCTATCTGGGGCCACGCCAGCCACTGAGCGGCTCGGCGCTGGGGCGTCATCGCATGGCGCACCCGCTGCTGGGCTATCGCCAGATGCTGCGACTGGGGCAGCACAAGCAAATCGAGCTGATTGCCCAAGGCATACTGCAGCATCATGAACGGCTGGATGGCAGTGGTTACCCACGCGGCGACAAAGAAGGCCAATTGGGCATCATCGGCCAGTTGATCACGGTGGCCGATCTTGCCAGCCAGTTGCTGCTGCACCGCGACCACCCCTACCAACGGCTGGATATCGCCCTGCGACTGATCCCCGGCGGCTTTCATCGCCCCTCGGTATCACTGGTCAACCGCCTGGCCCGGCAACTGGGCAGTACCGCCCCCCAGCCGGAAAGCCCGCCAGCGGCAATGGACATCTTGCATGCCCTGCTCAAGCATATCGGCGAACTGACCCAGCTATTGTTCAATCTGCAGGAAGAGAAACTGAGCACGGAGGGCAAGGTGGTGCAGGAGCGCTGCATGAGTCAGTTCGATGGCATCCAGCGCTCGCTGTTCAGTAGCGGCATGCAGGCCAGTCATCTGCTGGGGCAGGAACAAGGCGTGCAGCTGGAAATCCAGCTGGTCTGCGAGGAAATCAACTGGCGTTTGCGCAATCTGGGGCGGGATCTGAGCCTGGCCCAGGACAAGTTGGGCCCGGACGACAGCACGCTGTTCCAGGCGCTCAGTAGCAGCCTGCTGGAGAGCAGGCCGTGACGGCAAATCAGGACTGCCCACCCTCGTAGGGCAGTTCCAGCAGCAAGGGCGCGGCAATGGCCGCCTTGAGGGTAGCCAGATTATCGGCATAGGCCAGTTGCTGCGGTACCACGCGGTTGGCCACCCAGCCGGCCAGTGTCAGACCGGATGCCTGAATGGCCCGCACCGTCAGCAAGGCATGGTTGATGCAGCCCAGCCGCATGCCCACCACCAGAATCACCGGCAGTTGCAGCGCACGCGCCATGTCTTCCATGTACACACCATCCGCCAGTGGAGCCAGCCAGCCGCCAGCCGCCTCGACCAGCACGGTATCCGCCTGCTGTGCCAGCTGCTGATAGTGGCTGACGATGCGCTCCAGCGAAATCTCCACCCCGGCCTGGCGCGCGGCGATATGCGGCGACACCGGCGGCAAGAAGCGGTAGGGGTTCATCAAGTCCAGATCCTGCTGGCCGGTTACCGCCACCAGGCGGGCGACATCGTCATTCAGCCAGCTGCCATCGGCCTGTACCTCGCAGCCCGACGCCACCGGCTTCATCGCCAGCACCCGCTGCCCTTGTGCCTGCCAGTAACGCAGCAGTGCGACGGCAGAATGCGTCTTGCCAATTTCGGTATCGGTGCCGGTAATGAAGAATCCCTGGGACATGATGTGCGTGCCTTGCATGAATAAAGCAGGCGCGATGATAACGCGGGAAGGCCGGGAGGGTAAGACGGGTGTCAGCCCGCCAGCGCGACAACGCCGACCTCCTGGGTCGGCTGTCTGCCGCACTGGCCTTGTGAGCCGGGGCTGAATGGGTAGCGGCCTTGTGAGCCTGTGGTTTCAATCAAAGGGTGAACTGAAACCTGTTGCCGGAATGCTGCCA
>JAFANL010000011.1 GCA_019232735.1 Aquitalea sp.
CCGTAGGCGATTTCGCCCTTGGCTTCGGCCAGCGGCTTGCCTTGTTCGCTGGTGAGGATGACGGCCAGGTCGTCCTGGTTGGCCATCATCAGTTCAAACCAGCGGCGCAGGATGACGGAACGCTCCTTGGCCGACTTCTTTTTCCAGGTTTTGAAGGCTTCGGCGGCACCGGCTACGGCACGTTCGGCTTCGGCTGTGCCCATTTTCGGAACGCTGGCGATGATTTCGCCGGTAGCCGGGTTGGTGACCGGGATGGTTTCGCCATTGTCGGCATCCAGCCATTCACCGTTGATGTAGCACTGCTGCTTGAGCAGGGAAGGGTCTTTCAGATTCAGCATGTCTCTCTCCAGAGGGTGGGCGGAGGATTTTGTTTGTGCAGACGGCCAACCCTGTCGCCAGGATTGGCCGTCGCCATCAGTCGGTGATGGTTCAGGCCTTCAGGGCCGCTTCCAGCTTGCCCAGCGCTTCAGCGAAGATTTCGTCTTCGATAGTCAGCGGGAACAGGAAACGCACCACGTTGGCGTATACGCCGCAGGTCAGCAGGATCAGGCCGGATTCCAGTGCCTTGGTCTGTACCTTCTTGGTGAATTCGGTATCCGGCTCGTGTGTGCCCGGCTTGTTGAATTCAACGGCTACCATCGCGCCCAGACCGCGAATGTCGGCGATCTGCGGGATGTCCTTCTTCAGGCCGTGCAGTTTTTCCTTCAAGAGGTCACCCAGCTTGTTGGAGCGGTCCAGCAGGTTTTCTTCCTGGATCACGTCGATCACGGCAGCTGCTGCGGCCAGGCCCAGCGGGCTACCGGCATAAGTGCCACCCAGGCCGCCCGGTGCCGGTGCGTCCATCAGTTCGGCCTTGCCGACCAGGGCTGCCAGCGGGAAGCCGCCAGCCAGCGATTTGGCCATGGTGGTCAGATCGGCGGTCACATCGTAGTGTTCCATGGCGAACAGCTTGCCGGTACGGGCAAAGCCAGCCTGTACTTCGTCGGCGATCATCACGATGCCGTTGTCGTCACACAGCTTGCGGATGGCGCGAACCCATTCTGCCGGTGCGGAGTAGAAACCACCTTCGCCCTGAACCGGTTCGAAGATGATGGCGGCCACGCGCTTGGCTTCGATGTCAAACTTGAACAGTTTTTCGATGCTGGCCAGCGAATCCTCAACGGAAACACCGTGCAGGGCATTCGGGTAGGCTGCGTGGTAGATCTCGCCCACGAACGGGCCAAAGCCGATCTTGTACGGAGCAACCTTGCCGGTCAGGGCCATGCCCAGCATGGTGCGGCCGTGGAAGGCACCGCCAAATGCGATCACACCCGGACGACCAGTGGCGGCGCGGGCTACCTTGATGGCGTTCTCGACGGCTTCGGCGCCGGTGCTGAAAAACGCGGTTTTCTTGGCAAAGCTGCCCGGGGTCAGCTGGTTCAGCTTTTCGGCCACGGCAACATAGGATTCGTAGGGAACAACCTGGTAGCAGGTGTGGCTGAACTTGTTCAGTTGTTCGGCCACGGCAGCCTGTACCTTGGCATGCAGATGGCCGGTGTTCAGTACGCCGATACCACCAGCAAAGTCGATGTAACGGTTGCCTTCCACATCCCATACTTCGGCGTTCTTGGCCTTGTCGGCAAAGAAAGTACACATTACACCCACGCCGCGCGGGGTAGCATCGGCCTTGCGTTGCATCAGATCTTTGTTGCTCATTCCATCTCTCCTAAAGATTGGGGTGCCTGGTGGCAATATTCTGGACGGAAGGCTGGCTGCGCAGCTGGCATTTGAGTGTGCCTTTTGACGGTGCGGCCAACTGCCGGCTTGCGTATCCGGCGGCTTCCAGAGTCGTTTGATTCTAATCAGGTGTTTAGCAAAAAGCTACACATGCCTCAAAAAGTTAAACACCTGTTGCAAGACATGCACACCAAACAAAACCGGGACACTGCGTGCACAGTATCCCGGTTTGATCAAAAGTGACAAATTTTCCTTACGGACGGACTGATGCATTGACCTCTTGCAGTAGCCCGGAATCCAGTATGCCGGCCACTTGCCCCAGTTGCAGGCGGGCGGTGAGATAGTCGTACTTGGCCGTAGCCAGGCTGGTAATTGCATCGTAATAGGACTGCTCGGCTTGCAACACGTCCAGATTGGTGCGGATGCCCACTTCCTTGCCCAGCTTGGTGGAGTCGACTTTGCTCTTGGCCGAAACCAGCAGCTGCTGTTGCGCTTTTACCAGTGCCGCACCATTGGTGACGCCCAGCCAGGCTTTGCGTACGTCTTCCTTCATCTGGCGGCGGGCCGATTCCAGCCGCTCGCGGGCGGCTTCTTCCTTGGCCAATGCTTCTCGGATTTGTGAGTCGATGCCGCCGCCGGCGTACAGCGGCAGACTGACTGTGACACCGATGCTGCTGCCGCGCGTGACTGGCAGGGCATTGGGCTGGTTGGTGCGGTTGTCGTTGTAGCCCGCATTGAGGGCGACCACGGGAAGGCGGTTGCCGCGTTTTTCCGCCACCGTCTGTTTGGCATAAGCCAGAGCCTGCTCGGCAGCCTGCACGGCCAGGCTATTGTCGGCGGCGCGATTTTGCCAATCTTGCAAGGCGGCTGAGGGAGGCGGTGGCAATTGTTCACGGAGTGGCTGGATGGCCATGCTGTCCAGCCCGGTGAGGCGGTGCAGATTGTTACGGCTGATGTCCTGCTGGCTCAGCGCCACGATTTCCTTGGCGGTGGCGGCATCAAAGCCAGCCTGGGCCTCGTGGGTATCGATAATGGTGGCGGTACCCAGCTCGAACGCGGTACGCGCCTGTTCCAGTTGGGTCTGGTATGCCTTTTTGCTGGCGCGGGTGGCGGCCAGGGTGTCATCGGCCAGCAGCACATCAAAATAGGCGCGGGCGGTATCGACAATCAGCTGTTGTTCGGCGGCGCTGAAACTGGTGTCTGCCTGCTGGCTGGCGATCTTGCCTTTCTGGTAGGCCGTGTATTTGCTGATGTCAAACAGCGGCTGGGTCAGTTGCACACCGTAGCCCGAGCTGTCGTAAGTGGCCTGGCCTGCCGGCTGGGTCGGGTTGGTATGGCTATAGCTGCCAGTCAGACCGACTTGGGGTAACAGCTGGGCGCGACCCTGTACAGCCTGCTCGCGGCCGGCATCAAGGTCGGCGCGCGTGGCGGCATAGTCGCTGTTGTAGCCGCGCGCCGCCAGCCAGGCCTGGTTCAGATCGAAAGCCGATGCGCCGCTGCAGACCAGCAGCAGGGCCAGCCCGCCCAATACGGGAGTGAAGGGGGCATGTTTCTTCATGGTGTTCTCTTCGGTGTGCTTTCTACCCGGAACCACTGGGCGTACAGGGCAGGCAAAAACAACAGGGTCAGTACCGTGGCGACCAGCAGCCCGCCCATGATGGCCACGGCCATCGGCCCCCAGAAGGTACTGCGGGTCAGCGGGATCATGGCCAGAATGGCGGCCAGCGCGGTCAGCATGATGGGGCGGAAGCGCCTTACCGTCGAGCCGATGATGGCTTCGTGGCGATCCACACCTTCGCGGATGTCCTGTTCGATCTGGTCAACCAGGATGACGGAATTGCGCATGATCATGCCTGATAGGGCAATCACCCCCAGCATGGCGACAAAGCCGAACGGTGCGTGGAACACGATCAGCGTCAGCGTGACGCCTATCATGCCCAGCGGTGCGGTCAGCAATACCATCAGCGTGCGCTGGAAGCTTTGCAATTGCAGCATCAGCAAGGTCAGCACCACCACGATCATGAAGGGCGCGACAGCAGCAATGGCGGTCTGTGAGTTGCTGCTGGATTCCATCGAACCGCCCAGCTCAATGTGATAACCCAGCGGCAGGCTTTGCTCCAGGCGCTGCATCTGTGGCCACAGCGCGGCGGAAACATCATCTCCTTGTACCCCGTCGGCCACATCGGCATTGACAGTGATGGTGGGCAGGCGGTTGCGACGCCAGATGATGGATTCTTCCGGCTGGTATTCGATCTTGCCCAGTTGGGATACCGCAACAAAACGCCCGCTGGCGGTTTGCACCTGCAGGCTGCCCAGCGCGGCCACATCGCTGCTCTCCTGCTTGTTCAGGCGGGCCACGATGCCGACGGTGCGGTTGCCGTCGCGGTAGTCCGTGACGGTGGCCCCGGAAATCAGCATCTGCAATTGTTGCGCCAATGACTGGCTGTTGATGCCCAACAGGCGGATCTTGTCCTGATCCAGCGTGATGCGCAGAGCCTTCAGCTGCTCGCCCCAGTTGATGTTGACATGACGGGTGGCGGGGTTGGCACGCAGCAGTTTTTCTACCTGGCTGGCAATGACGCGGATCTTGTCGTGATCCGGTCCCATGACGCGGAACTGTACCGGGTAGCCGACCGGAGGACCGTTTTCCAGTCGGGTCACCCGGCCACGCACCAGCGGGAAGTCGTGGTCGAAAATCTGCTCCAGCCTGCTCTTGACCTGTTCCCGGACATGCTCGTCGCCGGTCATCACCATCAGTTGGGCGTAGTTCAGGTGTTGCTGTTGCTGGTCCAGCGGCAGATAAAAGCGCGGGCTGCCGCTACCGACATAGCTGGTCACGCTACGCACATTCCTGTCCTGGCGAATCAATGCTTCCAGCTTCTTCACCTCGGCTTCGGTTGCGGCATAACTGGCACCACGTGGCAGCCACATGTCCACCATCAGCTCCGGTCGGTTGGAGGAGGGGAAGAACTGCTGTGCTACCAGCAGGCGGAAAGCCAGCAAGGACAGCACAAAGATGGCCAGCGTGGCGGCGATCACGGTCTTGCGATAGTGCAGGCACCATTCCAGCACGGCACGGAAGCGCTGATAGAAGGGCTTCTGGTAGACATCATGCTGGTGATGCACCGCCTGTTCCGGTAAGAGCTTGTAGCCCAGGAACGGGGTGAAAACGACGGCGACGATCCACGACAGGATCAGTGCCAGCCCCACCACGGCAAACAGGCTGAACACGTATTCGCCGGCATCGGACTTGGCCAGACCCACTGGCAGAAAGGTGGCGGCGGTAATCAGCGTACCGGTCAGCATGGGGAAGGCGGTACTGGTATAGGCATAGGTGGCGGCCTGGAACTTGTTCCAGCCCTGTTCCAGTTTGAGCGCCATCATCTCCACCGCGATGATGGCATCGTCCACCAACAGCCCCAGCGCGATGATGAGCGAGCCCAGGGAAATACGTTGCAGGTCGAGCTTGAAGAAATACATGGCCAGGAAGGTCATGGCCAGCACCAGCGGAATCGACAGCGCCACCACCACGCCGGTACGCAAGCCCAGGCTGAAGAAGCTGACGGCCAGTACGATCAGTACGGCTTCGATCAGCGAGCGCATGAATTCGCCGACGGCATCTTTGACCACCTTGGGCTGGTCTGATACCGCATGAATCTGGATGCCCACCGGCAACTTGGCCTGGATCTGCTTGAGGGTGGCGTCCAGATGCTGGCCTAGCTGCAGCACATCGCCACCGCTTTTCATGCTGATGGCCAGGCCCAGTGCCGCTTGGCCATTGAAACGCATGCGGAAGGTGGGCGGGTCGATGAAGCCGCGGTGGATGCTGGCGATGTCCCCCAGGCGCAATGTCTTGCCATTGGCCACGATAGGGGTGTTGGCCACCGCGTCCACCGTGCCGTAATTGCCGCTGGGGCGTACCCAGATGCGGTCGCTGCGGGTTTCATAGACGCCTGCCGGCATCATGGCGTTCTGTTGCTGCAGGGCGGTCCAGATGGTGCTGGTGTCCAGCCCCAGCGAGGCCA
Organism: Aquitalea sp.; assembly: GCA_019232735.1. Taxonomy (GTDB): domain Bacteria; phylum Pseudomonadota; class Gammaproteobacteria; order Burkholderiales; family Chromobacteriaceae; genus Aquitalea. Next base: position 5,742 of record JAFANL010000011.1, read on the forward strand.
GCTTGCTGCTGGACAGGTCGATATAGATGTTCTCGCTTTGCTCGCCCACCAGGCTGACCTTGGCCACATCCGGCACGCGCAGGATTTCCTCTTTGGCCCGGTCCACGTAGCGGCGCAGCTCTTCGTCACTGAAACCGTCGCCAGTAAAGGCGTAGATATTGCCGAAGGTATCGCCGAACTCGTCATTGAAGAAGGGGCCTTGCGTGGTGGCAGGCAGGCTGCTGTGCACATCGCCCAGCTTCTTGCGCACCTGATACCACAGTGGCTGGACGTTTTTGGCCGGAACATCCTCACGCAAGGCAATCAGCAAGAGGGACTCTCCCGGCTTGCTATAGCTCTGCACATATTTGATTTCTGGCATTTCCTGCAGCTTTTCTTCCAGCCGGTCGCTGATCTGCTGCTCGACTTCCTCCGCCTTGGCTCCGGGCCAGTAGGTTTGCACCAGCATGGCCTTGAAGGTGAATTCCGGGTCTTCCTTCTGCCCCAGCTGGGTGTAGGCCCACAGGCCGGACACCATCAGCATCACCATGAAATAAAACACCAGGGCCTGATGGCGTAGTGCCCATTCCGACAGATTGATCTTTTTCATTTAGTTTTCACCTTGCAGCAAGGTGACCGGCTGGCCCTCGCGCAGCAGATGCACGCCGG
>JAFANL010000155.1 GCA_019232735.1 Aquitalea sp.
TGAATAAATCATGAACGCCACCTTGCTTATCGAGTTGCTCACCGAAGAGCTGCCGCCCAAGGCGCTGGAAAAGCTGTCGCACAGCTTTGGCCAGACCATTACCGAAGAACTGAAAAAACTGCAGTTTGTTGCCGCCGATGCCGTGGCGAATGTGTTTGCCTCGCCGCGCCGTCTGGCCGTGCAAGTACCGGCCGTACTGGCCGTGCAGCCGGACCAGAAGATCGTGCGCAAGGGTCCGGCCGTGACGGCCGGCATGAAGGATGGCCAGCCCACGCCGGCGCTGGCCGGTTTTGCCCGCTCCTGCGGCGTGGACGTGTCCGCCCTCTCCACCATGAGCGATGGCAAGCAGGATGTGTTTGCTTTCGAGAGCACCAAGACCGGCGAGGCGCTGTCCGCCGTGCTGACCGACATCGTGGCGCTGGCGCTGAAAAAGCTGCCGATTCCCAAGCTGATGCGCTGGGCCGACTACGACTACCAGTTCGTGCGCCCGGTACACGGCCTGATCATGCTGTGGGGCGAAACCGTGATTGACGGCAGCCTGCTGGGCCTCAGCAGCCGCAATGCCACCCGTGGTCACCGTTTCCTGTCCAGCGGCGATGTGTTCGTGGAAAAAGCCGATGACTACGCCCGCGTGCTGTTTGAACAAGGCAAGGTACTGGCCAGCTTTGACGCCCGTCGCGAGCTGATCAAGAAGCGCCTGGCTGATGCCGCTGCCGTGCATGGCGCCACCATTGCCGCCGACGACGCCTTGCTGGACGAAGTGACGGCGCTGGTGGAGTGGCCGGTGGTGCTGGAAGCCGGCTTTGAGGCCGAATTCCTCAAGGTGCCGCAGGAGTGCCTGATCCTCACCATGCAGCAGAACCAGAAATACTTCCCGCTGCTGGATGCCAAGGGCAAGCTGATGAACCGCTTCCTCTTGGTGTCCAATCTGGAAACCGCCGACCCCAGCCACATCATCCAGGGTAACGAGCGCGTGCTGCGTGCCCGCCTGTCTGATGCCAAGTTCTTCTTCGAGCAGGATCAGAAAGCCCGTCTGGACACCCGTCTGGCCAAGCTGGCCGAAGTGGTTTACCACAACAAGATCGGTAGCCAGCTGGAGCGGGTCGAGCGCCTGCAAGCCATTGCCGGCCAGGTCGCCACGCTGCTGGGCGCGGACAAGACCGTGGCCGAGCGTGCCGCCTTCCTGGCCAAGGCCGACCTGGTCACCGACATGGTGGGTGAATTCCCCGAACTGCAAGGCGTGATGGGCATGTACTACGCCCAGCACGATGGCGAAAGCGATGTGGTTGCCGCCGCCATCGAAGGTCACTACCACCCGCGTTTTGCCGGCGATAGCCTGCCACAGGGCGACATCGCCACCGCCGTGGCGCTGGCCGACAAGCTGGAAGCCATTGTCGGCATCTGGGGCATCGGCCTGATTCCGACTGGCGACAAGGACCCGTATGCCCTGCGTCGTGCCGCCCTGGGCGTGCTGCGCATGGCACTGGAAGCCAAGCTGGACCTCAAGGCACTGTTGGGCCTGGTGGCTGCCGCCTTCCCGGCTGGCAAACTGTCTGCCACCACCGCCGACGAAGTGTTCGGCTTCATGATGGACCGCCTGAAGAACTACCTGGCTGCCGATTACCAGAGCGATGAGGTGGATGCCGTACTGGCACAGGCACCGTCCACCCTGAACGAAGTCCCGGCGGTGCTGGCTGCGGTTGCTGCCTTCAAGGCGCTGCCGGAAGCCGCCACGCTGGCGGCGGCCAACAAGCGGGTGAAGAACATCCTGAAGAAGGTGGAAGGCGAAGTGGGCACGGTTAATCCGGCCCTGCTGAGCGAAGCTGCCGAACAGGCACTGTACGCTGCGGTGACCGAGCTGGCCCCGCAAGTGGAAGCCAAGTTTGCCGCGCATGACTTTGCCGGTGCACTGGCTCAGCTGTCCAGCCTGAAGGCGCCGGTGGATGCCTTCTTTGACGGCGTGATGGTGATGGCCGATGATCTGGCGGTGCGTGCCAACCGTATCGCCTTGCTGGCCAGCCTGGCAGCCCTGTTCAACCGCGTGGCGGACATCTCGCTGCTGGCGGATTAAGCTGGTAGCCGGACCTGAATGGTCCGGCTGGCGCAGTTTTTGCCTGCATCAATCCGGCAGGGCGGCTTGTCTGCCGGCCGGATTGTTCTTCCACCGCAAGGAAAATCATGAAACTCGTTATCCTGGATCGCGACGGCGTCATCAACGAAGACCGCGATGATTTCGTCAAGAACACCATGGAATGGGTGCCGCTGCCGCACAGCCTGGAAGCCATTGCCAACCTGACCCAGGCTGGCTGGCATGTGGTGGTGGCCACCAACCAGTCCGGTCTGGCCCGTGGCCTGTTCGACGTGCATGCCCTCAACGCCATGCATGAAAAGATGCACCGGCTGGTCGGGCAGGCGGGGGGACGTATCGATGCCATCGCCTACTGTCCGCATGGCCCGGACCATGGCTGCGAATGTCGCAAGCCACTGCCCGGCATGGTGCTGGAGCTGGCCGAGCGCTTCAATGTCAAGCTGCAAGGCCTGCCGCTGATCGGCGACAGCCTGCGCGATCTGGAGTCGGTTGCCGCCGTGGGTGGCCAGCCCATTCTGGTGCGTACCGGCAAGGGTGAGAAAACCCTGGAGAAGGGTGGTCTGCCGGAAGGTACGCTGGTGTTCGACGATTTGTTCGACGCTGCCGAACACTTGATCAATCTGTGAACTGCCGGTATTCCGCCTGCCGCTGTCGCGGCAAGCGGTGTTCCGCACCGAGGTCGATTTAACCCATGATCTGGATTCGTAACCTGATTTACTGGCTGTTGCTGCTGATTGTCACGCCGCTGTGCTTTCTGGGCCTGTTCATCGCGGCACCGTTGCCGCGTCGCACCCGCCATGTCTTTGGCGAAAGCTGGGCCAAGATCATGCTGTGGCTGCTGGTGCATGTGGTGGGGCTGAAATACAAGGTGATCGGTGCCGAGAACATTCCGTCCGAGCCATCCATCATCTGCTCCAAGCATCAGTCCGGCTGGGAAACGCTGGCCCTGCAGAAAATCTTTCCCTCGCAGATCTACGTGGCCAAGCGCGAACTGTTGTGGCTGCCCTTTTTCGGCTGGGGTCTGGCCTTGATGAACCCCATCGCCATCAACCGTTCCGACCGCAGCCGTGCCAATGACCGCATGCTGCAGCAGGGTCTGGAGCGCAAGAAGCACGGCTTCTGGATTACCGTGTTCCCGGAAGGCACCCGTACCAAGCCCGGCGTGGCCGGCAAGTACAAGCATGGCGCGGCGCGCATGTCGCGCCAGCTGGACATGCCGCTGGTGCCGGTGGCACATAATGCTGGCGAATTCTGGCCGCGCAATGCCTTCCTGAAATATCCGGGCGAAATTACCGTGGTGATCGGCCCGGCCATCCGTCCGCAGGATGGCGTTGGCCCGGAAGCCATGACCCAGCAGGCACAGCAGTGGATCGAGGCGCAGCAGCGCGAGATCGGCGGTGTCGGTCCCTTTGCTCATCCCGATGACAAGCGCCGCCGCCTGGACCACCCTGCCGCTGCCTGAGGGGGCGGTGGAGGTGCACCTGGTACGCCGGGTGCGCAAAAGCATAGGCATCCGCATTGCTGATGGCCGGGTGGAGCTGATTGCCCACCCGCGCATTACCCAGGCCCGTTTGCGTGAAGTCCTGCTGGCGCGGCAGGACTGGATTACCCGCCATGTGCTGCAGCAACGGGAACAAAAACAGCATCTGGATGATCTGACAGCCTTGTCTTATCTGGGGCGATCCCTGTCCATCCAGCTGGTGGGCGGCATGCGCCGCAGCGCACGGCTGGACGGCGAGGTATTGCAGGTGACTGGCATCGCGCCGGGTGATACGACCGGCTTGCAAGCCGTGGTGGCAGGCTGGCTCAAACGTCAGGCGCAGTTGTTGTTTCCCCTGCGGCTGGCGGAATTGCTGCCGCACTGTCCGCGTCGCCCCGGCAAGCTGGCGCTGTCCTCGGCCCGCACCCGCTGGGGGAGTTGCACGGCGGCAGGGGATTTGCGCCTGAACTGGCGCCTGGTCCAGGCACCATTGCTGATCATCGATTATGTGCTGGCGCATGAGCTGGCCCATCTGCAACACATGAATCATTCTCCCGCCTTCTGGGCGGAGACCGCCCGGCTGTTTCCCGACTGGAAAAATGCCCGCCACTGGTTGAAACAGCAGGGGAGTAGCCTCTTCCGTTTTGGCTAGCTGTCTTGTCGTAGCGGATCACTGGCGGGTCAACCGATACAGGAGTTTCATCATGCAATTTCTGCACACCATGTTGCGCGTTACCGATCTGGAGCGCTCGCTGGCTTTTTATCAGGACGTGCTGGGCATGCGCCTGTTGCGCCGTCAGGATTATCCCGAAGGGCGCTTTACCCTGGCTTTTGTCGGTTATGGTGCGGAGTCCGACCATACCGTGCTGGAACTGACCCACAACTGGGATACCGATAGCTACGAACTGGGCAGCGCCTTCGGCCATATTGCCATCGGGGTGGAAGATGCCTATCTGGCTTGTGACGCGGTGCGCGCCAAAGGCGGCAAGGTGGTGCGTGAAGCCGGGCCGATGAAGCATGGTACGACCGTGATCGCTTTCGTGGAAGATCCGGACGGTTATAAGATCGAGTTCATCCAGAAGGGCAGCCATTAAGCCTGTATGGCACAACCCAGTCGCAGGACCGGGAAAATCAAGAGGCTGGGGCAGTGTCTTCCAGCCTTTTTCATGTTCACGCTGCTGCGGCCTTGCTGGCGGGAGCAGTTCAAACCGGAGCCTTGATGCCTGCCATTCTGCGTAACACCATCACTCTGATTCTATTGCTGGGCCTGCCTGCCCTGGCGCAAGCTGCGGACCTGGACGGCCGTACGCTCAGCCTGGCCTGGGTATTGCCCTTTGCCGGCATCCTGTTGTCCATTGCCCTGTTTCCCATCTTTGCACCGGGCTTCTGGCATCACCATTTTGGCAAGATCACCGCCATCTGGACCGTGCTGTTCCTGCTGCCATTCACCGCCAGCTTTGGTGCCGGCAGTGCGCTGACCCTGATCACGCATGCGCTGGTGGCCGAATACATTCCCTTCATCATGCTGCTGCTGGCGCTGTATACCGTGTCCGGCGGCATTCTGGTGGGGGGCAGCCTGCATGGTTCGCCGCGGGTGAATACCTGCATTCTGGCTATCGGTACCGTGCTGGCTTCCATCATGGGGACCACCGGTGCGGCCATGCTGTTGATCCGGCCCTTGCTCAAGGCCAATGACAACCGCAAGCACCGGGTGCATGTGGTGGTGTTCTTCATCTTCCTGGTGGCCAATGTGGGCGGTGGACTGACGCCGCTGGGCGACCCGCCGTTGTTCCTGGGCTTTCTCAAGGGCGTGACCTTCGGCTGGACTTTCCAGCACATGCTGGTGCCGGTGCTGACCTTGTCCGTGGCGCTGCTACTGGTGTTCTTCCTGCTGGACAGTTATTTCTACCGGCGTGAGGGCGAGGAGTTCAAGCCGCATCAGGACCAGCCGCTGCGCTTGTATGGCAAGGCCAATTTCCTGCTGCTGGCCGGGGTGGTGGGCAGCGTATTGCTGTCCGGCTTCTGGCAGCCAGGGGTGCATGTCGAGCTGGCCGGGGTGCATGCCGAGCTGCAAAACCTGGTGCGCGATGGCCTGTTGCTGGTGCTGGCCATGCTGTCCTTGTGGATCACGCCCAAGCAGGTGCGGGCTGGCAACGAATTCAACTGGGACCCGATTCTGGAGGTGGGCAAGCTGTTCGCCGGCATCTTCATCACCATTGCGCCGGCCATCGCCATTTTGCGGGCCGGCAGTAGCGGCCAGCTGGCCGTGCTGGTGCATGCGGTTTCCGGCAGCGATGGCCAGGCGGTGAATGCCATGTATTTCTGGATGACCGGCTTGCTGTCCAGCTTTTTGGACAATGCGCCCACCTATCTGGTGTTCTTCAATCTGGCCGATGGTGATGCCAGCACCCTGATGGGCCCGCTGGCGCAGACCCTGCTGGCCATTTCCATGGGGGCGGTATTCATGGGGGCCAATACCTATATCGGCAATGCCCCCAACTTCATGGTCAAGGCCATTGCCGAGCAGCGCGGCGTGGCCATGCCCAGTTTCTTTGCCTATATGCTGTGGTCGATCAGCGTGTTGCTACCGCTGTTTGCCCTGCTGACCTGGCTGTTCTTTTAAGTGCGGCATACTGCCGACGCCGCCGGTTTGACGGATGGTGGTCTTGGCGCTGGTTCAAGGTCTCGCGCCATATTTAACGAGCGCAGCAGACGATGAACCGGTTCTTGGCGAGCATCGGCAGCGTGTTCATGCCTTGGGCTTCACACTGTCGCTGTCCGGGCTGGCGGCCATGGCTTCGTCCCAGACATGGCGGGGAATGTGCGATTGCAAGTAGTCGCGTGCTTTCTCCAGCAGGTCCTCATGGATGTGGTGGCCGACAAAGGGCTCGATCTCGGCGGTGACATCGCTGCCCAGTGCGATCAGGTGCTCGGCAGCCTGGATGCTGTGCAGGTAAGGAATCACCGGATCGGCCTTGCCGTGGAACAGGTGCACGGTGGTTTGCGATAGCGGCGCGGCAGGCAGGCTGGCAAAGCGACCACTGAAGGCCAGTACCCGGCTGGCCAAGTCCGGCTTGGCTGCCGCAGCTTCCAGCGCCATGATGGCACCCTGGCTAAACCCTACCAGCGCGGTAGCGGCATGCCCCAGCCCGCTGTCTTGCTGCCAGCGTTCTACTGCCGCAAAGAAGGCCGGCAAGGCGGCGGCCACCCGTTGTGGGCGACTTTCTTCGGTGACCCCCTGTACCGAGAACCACTGGAAACCCTGGCCCAGATCGCTGACCTCGGCCCCTGCCACGCTGACAATCAGCGCCTGCGGAAAGCTCTGGCCCAGAAACTGGCCGATGGACTGCATGCTGTCCGGGGTGGCACCCACGCCATGAAACAACAGCATCAGCTGCTGTGGCCGGGCAGGGTGCTGGATGATGATATCGTGGGACATGTGGACTCTCCTGATGCCGGACGGCAGTGTTTGCGGCCGTCGTGAATGATGGGTGGCACAGGCCAGCAGGGTGGCGTGCGCGCGAACAGAGTGAAATATATAGCCAATGCGGCGTTATAATAGCCCCCTCGCAGTCAACACAGCATTTACTGTCATGCACATTCATATCCTGGGCATTTGCGGCACCTTCATGGGCGGCATTGCTGCCATCGCCAAGCAGGCCGGCCATACCGTCACCGGTTGCGATGCCAACGTCTATCCGCCAATGAGCACCCAGCTGGAAAACATGGGCATCACCCTGATCCAGGGGTTTGGTGCCGAGCAGCTGGAACTGGGCGCGGATGTGTACGTGATCGGCAATGTGGTGACGCGTGGCAAGCCCTTGATGGAAGAAATCCTCAACCGTGGCTTGCCGTATATTTCCGGCCCGCAATGGCTGACGGAAAATGTATTGCAGGATAAATGGGTACTGGCCGTGGCCGGCACCCACGGCAAGACCACCACCAGCTCCATGCTGGCGTGGATTCTGGAAGATGCCGGTCTGGCGCCGGGTTTCCTGATTGGCGGCATTCCGCAGAACTTTGGTGTCTCAGCACGCCTGCCTGGCACGCCGGCGCAAGACCCGGCCAGTACCAGCCCCTTCTTCGTGATTGAGGCGGACGAGTACGACACCGCCTTCTTCGACAAGCGTTCCAAGTTTGTCCATTACCATCCGCGTACTGCCATTCTGAACAATCTGGAATATGATCACGCGGATATTTTTGCGGATCTGGCCGCCATCGAAACCCAGTTCCACCATCTGGTGCGCACCATTCCCGGACAGGGTCTGATCGTCAGCAATGGCCGCGAGGCCAGCCTGTCCCGCGTGCTGGAACGGGGCTGCTGGACGCCGGTGGAAGCGTTTGGCGTGGCCGGCGGCTGGCAGGCCGGCGAGCCGGATACGAATGGCCATTTCGATGTGCTGCTGGATGGCCAGTTGCAGGGCCGGGTGCAGTGGGGGTTGATGGGCGAGCACAACCGTCTGAACGCAGTGGCCGCCATTGCCGCTGCCCGCCATGCAGGCGTGGCGGTGCGGGATGCCATTGTCGCGCTGGGCCGTTTTGACAACGTCAAGCGGCGCATGGAAGTGCGTGGCAAGGTAGCCGGCATCACCGTGTATGACGATTTTGCCCACCATCCCACTGCCATTGCCACCACGCTGGAAGGCTTGCGCCGCCACGTGGGTGCTGCCCGCATCCTGGCGGTGCTGGAGCCGCGCTCCAACACCATGAAGCTGGGGACGATGAAGGATGCGCTACCCGCTTCGCTGGCGCTGGCCGACCACGTGTTCTGCTCGGCTGCCGGGCTGAACTGGAGTCCGGCCGAGGCCCTGCAGGTGATGGGTAACAAGGCGGAAACCTTCGATGTGCTGGAGACGTTGCTGGCCGCCATCCTGGCCGAGGCCAGGGAAGGGGATCACATCCTGGTGATGAGCAACGGCGGTTTTGGCGGCATTCATCAGAAACTGCTGGATGGCTTGGCGGCGCTTCAGTCCGCTTGAGTCTGTTGACCGAGGAAAATGACCATGCCGCAATCCAGTCACTGGTTGACCTTTGCCCTGCTGGCGCTGGGCATGGTGCTGACGCCTGGCCCTAATATGGCTTATCTCTTGTCGCGCTCCATCTGTCAGGGGCGACGGGCCGGCATGATTTCCCTGCTGGGTGTCGGCACGGGCTTTCTCTGTTACATGCTGTGCGCGGCGCTGGGCATCACCGCGCTGCTGCTGACCGTGCCGCTGGCCTATGATGCCTTGCGGCTGGCCGGGGCCGGCTATCTGCTGTATCTGGCCTGGCAGGCGCTGAAGCCGGGTGGCAGATCGCCTTTTGAAGTACGGCAGCTGGAGGCGGACAGCCCGCGCAAGCTGTTTGCCATGGGCTTGCTGACCAATCTGCTCAATCCCAAGGTGGCGGTCATGTATCTGTCCCTGCTGCCACAGTTCATCAGCCCGCAGCAGGGCAGCGTGCTGGGCCAGTCGCTATGGCTGGGCCTGACCCAGATTGCCATCAGCTTGCTGGTGAACGGGATGCTGGTGCTGCTGGCAGGCCGTGCGGCAGCTTTTCTGGCTGGCCGCCCGCTGTTTCTGCGCCTGCAACGCTGGCTGATGGGTGGGGTACTGGCCTTGATGGCCGTGCATCTGGCGCGTCAGGGACGCGGCTGAGTTGTTTCAGGCTTGTCGGTGTATCTGGTTGGCACCGGCGATGCGCGCCAGGCTCAGCGCGCCATGCAGACGGTCCAGCATGGCATTGGGCGAGTTTTCCTCCAGCCGTAGGGCGCTGATGCCGATGCAGGCCTGCGCCTTGTGTTCCTGCCCCTGATGAAGATAAGTGAGCTGGCCCAGTGACAGCAGCAGGCGCCGGCCCAGTTCCTGTGCGCCTTCCAGATTGGTATTGGGTAGCAAGACCAGAAAGGTGTCGTCCTCTTGGCGTGCCACCTGATCGCTGTCGCGGGTGCTTTGCACGCACAAGCTGCCGGCCAGCCGCAGCAGATGGCGGCGGGCCGAGCCGTTGTCCTGTTGCGGGATCAATTGCGGGATATTGATCAGCTGTACCGCCATGCCGGCCAGATCGCCACCATAGCGGCGGATGCGTCCGGTTTCGGCATGGGCATCGCTGAGCAGTTGCGGCATGCTGACCACGCCGGTGAGGTCATCATCGGCGGGCTTGAGTTTCTGTTCCTGCTTCATGCTTTTTACCAGATTGAGCGAGCGTTCCACCAATTGATGCTCATAAGTGAGCAACTGGCTCATCAGCTGGCTTTCCGTGCGGTCACTGAAGCTGATCACCAGTGCGGTACTGCCTTCCATCATGACTTCCCGCAGAGATAATTGCACTTCGAAATGGCGGCCGGTTGCCGTGGTCAGCTCCAGACGCCGGTTATAGACCATGCTGTTGGCATCGAGCAAGGATTGTAATTGCCGGGCATCTTCCGGATTGCGCAGAAACTGCCGGAAGGGGCGGCCGATCAGCTCGTCATGCGGCGTGGCCAGCAGAATGGCGGCCAGCTGATTGGCGCTGATGATGCGCCCGCTGGCGGGCTGGGCCAGCAGCAGGGCACCTTGTACGGTATCGATCAGGGACTGGAAGGCAGGGAAGCTGGGCATGGTGTCTGACCTGGCCTGGCCGGCAGTTGATTGCAGTATATTTGCAGTCTATGTCAGCCGGCAGCAGATTTCACCTTTGCCCCTGCGGGGCGTACGGGCTCAGCGCTCCAGAATGGCGCGGCGATGGCGGCGGAACACCCAGCGCTCCCATAGCGGGCCGGTCTGTTCGTCCGGCGGCAAGTTCAGCCGGGCGGTAATGGCATAGGCCTCGTCCGGGGTGGGATATTGCTGTTCGATCTGTGCTGCCAGAAACAGCATCAGTGCCGAATCCGGATTGGGCGACAGGGAGATCTGCACGATATCGCCCACGCGCCAGGGGTGGTCGGACAACCAGGCAATGCTGTCCAGCCCGAGGCGGCAGGCTGTCAGCGGCGGGCGTTCCGGATTATGGCCAAGCAGGGCGATTTCCAGCGCCAGATCCAGCTTGGCTTCCAGTCTTACCAGCATCGGGTCCGGTTCTTCCGGCGTTTCGCTGGGCGCGGCCATCACCCGCAAGGCCAGCCGCGTTTCCCTTTGCCGCGATGGCGAACACTGCTCCTGGCTGAGCAAGTGTACGCCAAGCGGCAACATGGCGTCGAAACTGGCACTGTCCAGTTGCGGTAGCGGGTTCATGGCGCTCTCCTCGACGATGGTGTTTCAGGCAAACAGCCTGGCGACACCATCCAGTCCCATTACATTGATGGCCACATCGGCCTTGGCCTGCACCACCGGCTTGGCGCGGTAGGCCACGCCGACACCGGCTTCGCCCAGCATCATCAGGTCGTTGGCACCATCGCCCATGGCGATCACCTGTTCCGGGCGCAGGCCCAGTTCTGTGCGTTTCTCGATCAGCAGCCGCTGTTTGGCGGCCGCATCGACAATCTCGCCCACCACGCGGCCGGTCAGCTTGCCATTCACCACTTCCAGCTGGTTGGCATAGGCATAATCCAGGCCCAGCTGCTGTTTCAGGCGTTCGGTAAAGAAGGTGAAACCACCGGAGACCAGCATGAAGCGGATCGCGTGTTCCTTGCAGGCTGCCAGCAGGGTTTCGGCACCGGGGCTCAGTTGCAGGCGTTCACTATAAACCTTTTCCAGTGCCGTTTCCGGCAGGCCGGCCAGCAGGGCCACGCGTTCGCGCAGCGAGGCGGAAAAGTCCAGCTCACCGCGCATCGAACGTTCGGTGATGGCGGCCACCTGTGCCTTGATGCCCTGCATGTCGGCGATCTCGTCGATGCACTCGATGGTGATCAGGGTGGAATCCATATCGGACACCAGCAGGCCGAAATCGGCCAGTTTCAGCTGGCTGTCGACAAAGGCGAAGTCGTAACCCAGTGCCTGGCAGCAGGCGCTGATGGCGTCGTGGCTGGCCGGGTCGACCTGTTCCAGTCTGGCAGATTCAGGGGTGCTCAGGCTGAAGCTGCTGGCACCGGCCAGGGCGGCCAGTTCGCGCAGCTCCTGGCTGTCTAGACGGGGGGACTGGATGACGAGGGTAAGGGACATGGCAGGCAGAGGAGTGAATTGGCAATACGCCATTATGCCACTGGCTGGCAGGCCGCCGGAATGGGGATGTTCATCCGGCAGCCGCAGGAGCGGTTACGCCGGTTTCAGTATGGCGTCCTGCCCTTGTGGTGCCAGCGCTGCCAGAGCCGGTCCAGCGACAGCCCGCCAGGGCCGAAGGCAAACAGCACCAGCAGCAACATGCCCCAGTAGTAGTGGTACTGGCGGGTGATGTCGGTCAGGCCGGGATAGCTGATGACCGCCATCAGATTGACCACGAACAGCCCGGCTGCGGCAAAGCGGCCAAACAGTCCGGCCACCAGCAAGCTGGAGAATACGGTCTCGCCAAAGGTGCCCATCACCGCCGCCATGGCTGGAGGCAACAGTGGCACATGGTATTCCTCGGTAAACAGCAGCAAGGTGGTGTCCCAGTCATCCAGCTTGGTGAGGCCGGAGCGGAAAAACACATTGGCCAGCCACAGCCTGAGCAAGAGCAGGACCAGCGGGCGAGCGGTGCTGCTGGTCTGTTCGAACAGGATGGGCAGCTTGTGCAGCAGTGCTTTCATGATGTCTCTCCCATTATCAAGGGCAAGCCTTGCCCCTCCACGGCGTGCGCGGATGGCGGGGCGAACTGGTTTTACAACTGGTAGTGGCTAAGCAGGCCGTCGCTGAACAGCAGTGCCAGCCCGGCTTGCAGGTCGAAGCTGGTTTCGGCCTGCAAGGCCTGGTCGGCGGCGTCGCCCAGGGCTTGTTCTTGCTGTATGGCCAGTAGCAAGGCAGCCATGCCGGCTGTCTGCGTGCGGACCATCACCCTGCCGCCATGGCGGCTGACCAGGGCGGTTTCGCCACCGGCCTGCAAATCCACCTGCAGGCTGTGGCCGGGCTGATGGCCCTGCCAGATGGCGACAATCGGCCAGGGCGAGCGGATCAGCCGGCAGCTATCGGCCAGGTAAAAGCGCAGCTGG
>JAFANL010000176.1 GCA_019232735.1 Aquitalea sp.
TACATCAATATTTTTTTACTTTTGCCTGATAATGTATCGCGTATTGTAGTAGTAACACACTCACTTACCGGGTCAAATCCAGCATTTTATAAAATACATTAAGCCGCACCAAAATATATCAAAACTTCATTAACAATCCGGAAGCACCGCGTGCCACCGCAATGCTGCCAATCGCAGCCGCGTGTGGCTCAAATAGCTGCATAAAAGTTATTAATTCTCATTCCACAAAAATGACAAGGACAGTTCATGCCTCACCATCCCGGCACCACCAGCAGCAGCCCACGCCTGCTACACCTGCTGACCCGACGTTTCAGCTTGCTGTCCGACAAGGCCAGCGACCAGGAAATTGAACGCCGCATCCGCGATGGGGTAGAACTGGCCGGGGCCACCCCGTGGATATTGATGTTTGCCATCTTCATCGCCTCGGTCGGCCTGAACGTCAACTCCACCGCCGTCATCATCGGCGCCATGCTGATCTCACCGCTGATGGGCCCCATCATGGGCGCGGGTCTTGGCATTGCCGTTTACGATTTCGATCTGGTCAAACGGGCCATGCTGAACCTGGGCATTGCCACCCTCATCAGCCTGATTGTCTCGGCATTGTATTTCTCGGTATCCCCACTGCAAGATGCGCAGTCTGAATTGCTGGCACGCACCACGCCCAATGTCTGGGATGTATTGATCGCCCTGTTTGGCGGGCTGGCCGGCATTGTCGGCATCACCCGGCAGGAAAAATCCAATGTGATACCCGGCGTGGCCATCGCCACCGCCCTGATGCCGCCGGTGTGCACCGCGGGCTACGGCGTGGCCACCGGGCAGTGGAATTTTGTCGGCGGCGCGCTCTACCTGTACACCATCAACTGCGTGTTTATTGGCCTGGCCACCACCATCGGTATTCGCCTGCTGCGGCTGGAACGGCATGGTTTTACCAATGCCCGCATGGCAAGACGGGTCAAGATTTCACTGCTGGCCATTGCCCTGGGCACGGCGATTCCCAGTGCTTATCTCGCCGTCGAGCTGGTCAATGACGAGGTATTCAAGACCAATGCCAAACAGTTCATTGCCCGGGAATTTGCCCAAAAGGAAACCCAGGTCGCCCACTCCAGCATCAATTCCGCCACCCGCACCATAGAAGTGGCCCTGATCGGCGCGCCCCTCAGCCAGACCAGCCTACGCAGCATCGAAGGACGGCTGGCGCAGGCCAATCTGGCGGATACCAAAATCGTCGTCCGCCAGTCTGGCGACAACCATATTGACGTCACCGCCCTGAAATCCAGCTTGCTGAGTGATTTATACCTGAACGGACAGGAAAACCTGCGTCAGAAAGAGGAGCAGATCAAGGCACTGCAACAGGAACTGTCACGTAGAAACGATCTATTTGCCCAGGCAGACAATATTGCCGCCGAACTGCGCGCCCAATACCCGACCGTGCAATCCATCATCATTGGCGAAGGCCTGGAACTGCGAACTGGCAGCCCGCAGAAAAAGCTGCTGCAACTGACCGTCAAATCAGCCAGACCGTTGACAGCAAAAGAGAAATTAAGAGTGGAAGACTGGTTCATCGCCCGCACCAGAACTGATGCAGTGGCCGTGCACTACCTCAGCGAACCGCTGAGAAAAACAGCCACCGCGGGCAAGCATGCCCGCCTGCGAGGACGGTGAAAGCAGCCATGCCATCCAGCAACAGACAGCAGGTAAGCATGCAACTGCTGTCTGGGTGAAATTCCGCCCTCACCTGAAGAGTGACCCTCTCCCGCCAGGCTATTGCCTGGCATTTTTACGCCTGCGATTCCTGATTGCACTGTGGTAGTGATCCCGCCATTGCAATAGGCCCAAGGTGCATTTCCTCTAGAAAGGAAGCTCGCTTTCTGCGCTGCAGCATTGCCCATTACTACGGCGATCATTCATGTAGCAGCCATCACTTCGGCATATTGACAAAGATAATTCTGTGATTAATTTAAGAATTTTCCTACCAATAACAGTGCAACTTGCCCTTAAACTTCCCTCTTCCAATTTCACAATTTACCAACAAAATGCTGGCAGATTATTTCACGCAGCCAAGCAGATCATCAGCATGCTTGTCTTATTTTTCGATACTGACACGGCTTCAGTATCCATGTTTTTAGCAAGGGTCATTGTGCACAGGAAAATTGACTTCTTTCCACAAGACTACAACAAACAATTTTCATTCCACACAGAAATGCACACCATGCCAACAAAACATCGCAATTTATCAATCCATATTTTATTTTCATTTTTACTATTAAGCATTGGAATCACAAACAATGTAATGGCAAGCTGCAGACCACTCGGTGCTACAAATGGCCTGAGTTATTATACAGTCACGGCATCCGGCATCAATCCACCGGCATTCAACCCACAGGCCTATTCGATAGGTGCAACCATCTACCGCACATCGCCAACATTCACGCACACCAACGCATCCTGGCAAGGCGCAAATATCATATGTACCGAAAACTCGAACGAATACTGGATTGGCAGTGGCACGCCAATCAACAAGATATACCCGACCAGCATTAATGGACTAGGAATACGTATTACCAGAGTAACCGGTTCATTTGTACTTCCATTTGGATTTACCGGTTATTACACTGCCAACTACTCCTATACAGTTCTGCCCATCATTAGCAGCAGCCCCGTCATTGTCGAGCTGATCAAGACCGGCGAAATAACGGCAGGTGGATCAATCAGTGGTGTTTTTGCCGAAGCGCATGAAAACACGCCGGATGGTCAGTTACTGATACAAGTGACTTATGCCAACCCTGTCATCATCAAGCCAACAATACCCACCTGTTCGGTATCGACTCCCTCAGTCACCGTGCCACTGGCTAGCGTGGAAGGGAGCAGCTTCAAAGGTGTGGGTTCGACATCCGCAGCCCAGCCCTTCCAGCTTGGTCTGGCCTGTTCCGGTGGCAATGCTGGCACCAGCACCAATACCTACATCACCTTCACCGATGCCAACCAGTTGGGCAATACCTCCACCACCCTGACGCTGGCTTCCGGGGCGGGTGCCGCAGGTGGCTTGGGCTTGCAGATTCTCAATGGCGGCACGCCCATTGGCTATGGCCCGGACTCCAGTGCCACGGGGAA
Organism: Aquitalea sp.; assembly: GCA_019232735.1. GTDB lineage: Bacteria > Pseudomonadota > Gammaproteobacteria > Burkholderiales > Chromobacteriaceae > Aquitalea. The sequence continues at coordinate 3,112 of JAFANL010000176.1, forward strand.
TACCAACCAGTGGAAAGTTGCCACGATCGCTCAAGGCGTCAGCACTATTGCCATTCCACTGAGCGTGCGCTACATCCAGACCGGCAATAGCGTGACGCCAGGCTCGGTGACCGGGCGGGCTACCTTTACCATGAGTTATCAATGAAGCGGCCAGCTCCATTTCGCATCCGGCATGACATGCACGCCCAACCGCGATAACAGACCTGCCGATTAGCATTATTTTGCAGGCGCTTATCGGCCCTGCTGCGCACTGATGAGCGCCAAGCCCCGGTCGCAATCTAATTTGCCTTGGGATCAGATCAACAGATCAGGCGCCACTGCTGTTTTCTTAACCCACCGCACGACACCTGCATGTATCCATGCATGCAGGCCACTACAAGAAAACACGCAATATCAATAGGAAAGTTCTTATTTGATGCCCAATCAATTTCATTGAATATCTCCTGACGCACCAGTCAAACACTCTATTTCACCGCAACACGCTCAACAATATATTTCTTTACACATCACTTTACTATCACTCATTGCATCAAAAACAAAATCAAACTGAATGAAAAATCCAAGAAAACCTATTCCAGAATGGATGTGTAAAATGCAAACACAATTGAGAAAAATGATCACACTCACAAAATACATTAAAATCAATACACTTAATGCGAGCATTGCAATTTCCACATCACTCCTTCTCATCACAAACACGGCATATGCAATTAGCTGCACCACCAACACCACGACAGGTTTGGGCTATCAAACAGGCACCTTATCAGGAATAGCGCCTCCCCCATTTAGCCCAAACAACTATGCAGTAGGTGATATCATTTATTCAAATAAAGGCACCGTCAAGGTGACCAGTTTCAAAGGAACCGAACCAACATATAATTGCGATGTTGATTGGAAATGGTACAACATGGGCATTACCACCCCTGACAATAACATCTACCCGACATCCATCAATGGAATTGGACTCCGCATACAGGAAAGCAGGTATTGGCCATACTTGAGTGGTGGAGCATTATACCGTGCCAATACAGACATAGGCTATTCCGGCAACTACTCCATTACTGTCGAACTGATAAAAACTGGAAATGTCACTGCTGGCGGCACACTAAGTGGTTTGATCGGTGGCAGTAGGGCAAATACGGCGACAGGGCCATGGTTGATTCAAATTTCCTGGGCCAGCCCGGTATTGGTTCAACCCCAAGTCCCCACTTGCGCGATCAACACGCAGACCATTACCGTACCCTTGTTAACGCCATCCACTTCCGCCTTTCAGGGCATTGGAACGACCCTTGGAACCCGGCCCTTCCAGCTTGGCCTGACATGTTCCGGCGGCGACAATGGCACCAGCACCAATACCTATATCACCTTCACAGATGCCAACCAGCCGGGCAATACCTCCACCACCCTGACACTGGCTTCCGGGGCCGGTGCCGCAGGTGGCCTGGGTTTGCAGATTCTCAATGGCGGCACGCCCATCGGCTATGGCCCGGATTCCAGTGCAACGGGGAATACCAACCAGTGGAAAGTTGCCACGATCGCTCAAGGAGTCAGCAGTTATGCCATTCCACTGAGCGTGCGCTACATCCAGACCGGCAATAGCGTGACGGCAGGCTCGGTGACTGGCCGGGCCACCTTTACCATGAGTTATCAGTAAGCCCCTCCCTCGCCAGCCATTGGCATGCGGTAAAACACCAAGGCCCGCACGATGCGGGCCTTGGTGTTGGCATTTTCCCTGCCTGCTGGTCTCCGGTACGGCAACGCCTGCGGACGGACCGTTTGATGCCTGCGCTTAGCGCAGCACCACCGTGCGGTTGTCGTTGAGGAACACCCGGCGCTCCAGGTGGTAGCGCACCGCCCGTGCCAGGGCCTGGCATTCCATGTCGCGGCCGGTAGCCTGCAGGGCCTCCGGGGTGTAGGCATGGTCTACCCGGTCCACCACCTGTTCGATGATGGGGCCTTCGTCCAGATCGTCAGTAATGTAGTGGGCGGTGGCACCAATCAGCTTCACCCCGCGTTCGTGCGCCTGCAGATAGGGGCGCGCGCCCTTGAAGCCGGGCAGGAAGGAGTGGTGGATGTTGATGGCACGGCCAGCCAGCAAGGCGCTGGTTTCACTGCTCAGCACCTGCATGTAGCGCGCCAGGATCACCAGCTCGGAACCGGTCTGTTCAATCAGCGCCAACAGCGCGGCTTCCTGTTCGGCCTTGTGGGCCGGGTCCAGCGGCAGGTGGTGGAAGGGCAGGCCGTAGGCTGCGGCAATCGGGGCCAGGTCGCGGTGGTTGGAGACGATGGCGGTTACCGTCATGTCCAGATCGCCCATTTTCTGCCGGTACAGCAAATCGTTCAGGCAGTGGTCCAGTTTGGACACCATGATCATCACCCGCGCCTGCTGGCGACGGTCGTGCAATTGCCAGCGCAGGTCCTGATAGTGCTGGTCCATCTCGGCCATTCCCGCGGCCAGGCGGGCCTGATCAAAATCCTCCGCTTGCGGATGAAACACGCAGCGCACGAAAAAACGCTGGCTGGACGGGTCGTCGAACACGGCCAGTTCGTCGATATAACAGCCTTGCGATTCCAGCAGGGCGGAGAAGCGGGCCACCTGACCGGAGGCGCTGTGGCAGGTGAAGCTCAGTACATAAGAAGCGGTGGTGGCAATCATGAGCGGTCTTTCCTTGTGGGCCGGCATGGCATCTTGCCTGCGGCATCTATCGCCACCCTAAGACCTGCACGGCGCCATCGCTGGCCGTAAAGCGTCCGCTTTGCGTCCATTTCAGACATATGACGGAGTGTCGTCTGCGGGCAAGTGCTTGTCCTTTTCAGCCAAACGGTACGTGGGCCGCGCCGGGAGAATGAGCCTTGTCCGATACCGTCCACTTTGCTGGAGCCGCCGATGGCAAACCGATACTCCCTGTGGAGCCTGATCAAGAACGGGCTCAAGCATCATGAAAGCTGGCAGCCGGCCTGGAAAAGCCCGCAGCCGAAGAAACACTACGACGTAATCATCGTCGGTGGTGGTGGCCATGGCCTGGCCACGGCCTATTACCTGGCCAAGGAACATGGCATCAAGAACGTGGCCGTGCTGGAAAAAGGCTATCTGGGCGGTGGCAATACCGCCCGCAATACCACCATCATCCGTTCCAATTATCTGTGGGACGAGGCGGCGCAGCTGTACGAACACGGCCTGAAGCTGTGGGAAGGCCTGTCGCAGGACCTCAACTTCAATGTGATGTTCAGCCAGCGTGGCGTGATGAACGTGGGCCACACCCTGCAGGACATGCGCGATATCGAACGCCGCGCCAATGCCAACCTGCTGAACGGCGTGGATGCCGTGGTGATGACCCCCAAGGAAATCAAGGACATGGTGCCGCTGATCGACATCAGCAACCGCACCCGCTACCCCATCATGGGGGCCAGCTTCCAGCCGCGTGGCGGCGTGGCGCGGCACGATGCGGTGGCCTGGGGCTTTGCCCGTGGCGCGTCCGAACTGGGCGTGGACATCATCGAGCAGTGCGAAGTCACCGGGCTGATCATTGAAGGCGGCCGTATCAAGGGCGTGAACACCAGCCGTGGCGACATCATGGCCGACCGCGTGGGCTGTGTGGCGGCGGGTAATTCCTCGGTACTGGCCAAGATGGCCGGCCTGCGTCTGCCGCTGGAAAGTCACCCGCTACAGGCTTTCGTGTCCGAATCGATGAAGCCCTGCATCGACACCGTCGTGATGTCCAATGCCGTGCACGGCTATGTCAGCCAGTCCGACAAGGGCGAGCTGGTAATCGGTGCTGGTATCGACAGCTATCTGGGTTATGGCCAGCGCGGCAGCCCGCATGTGATCGAGCATACCGCCGCCGCCATCATCGAAATGTTCCCGTCCTTCTCCCGCGTGCGCATGAACCGCCAGTGGGGCGGCATTGTGGATGTGTCGCCGGACGCCTGCCCCATCATCAGCAAGACCCGCATCAAGGGCCTGTATTTCAACTGTGGCTGGGGTACCGGCGGCTTCAAGGCCACCCCGGGCTCGGGCAATGTGTTTGCCCACACCATCGCCCATGACGATCCGCACCCGCTGAACCGCGCGTTCTCGCTGGACCGTTTTGCCACCGGACATCTGATCGACGAGCACGGCGCAGCGGCCGTGGCTCACTAGGGAGAGGCTCATGTTGATCATTACCTGCCCGTACTGCCAACAGGCGCGGGAAGAAGAAGAATTCAGCTATGCCGGCGAAGCCTATATCGCCCGCCCGACCGTGCCGGAAGAAGCCGACGACGCCACCTGGGGCGACTACGTATTCCACCGCAAGAACCCGCGTGGCTGGCACTGGGAGCAATGGCAGCACGTGGCGGGCTGTCGCAAGGTGTTTGCGGTAAAGCGCCACACCGTCAGCTATGAAATTGCCGGCTCCTGGACGCTGGCCGACGGCAAGGCACTGTATCTGGAGGAACAAGCATGAGCGGCTATCGCATCCATCGCCCCGGCGAGCGCATCAATCGCCAGAAGCCGCTGAGCTTCATCTTCGACAATGTGCAGTACCAGGCTTTTTCCGGTGACACCCTGGCCTCGGCCCTGCTGGCCAACGGCGTGCG
>JAFANL010000198.1 GCA_019232735.1 Aquitalea sp.
CGGCCGGAGTAAACGTGCACAAGGCCCGCCATGGGCGGGCCTTGTTGCCCTTACTGCTCTCGGATCAAGCGCAGCTTACTGTTGCGGCGCGGTTGCCGGTGGCATGTTGCCATCCGGTTCCGGAGCCGCATCGGACTGGCTCCCTTGTGGGGCGGAGGCCTGCGGCTGGTCAGTCGATGACTGGCCGGCCGTAGCGGCAAAAGCCAGATCAATCAAGGCCAGGCTGGCCAGTGGCAGGGAAAGCATGACCAGAACAAGCAGTGTCTTTTGCATGGGCTTCTTTCAATGTAGCGGGATAACAGCACCTGTATTGCAAGCGCCATGCCAGTTACATTTTTCCAATGCAAAACAAGCACTTGCACACATCAGCACCGAAGAAAACCATCCATCCTGTCGGGCAGCGGCGACAGCAATCCGGCCTCTGCACCCAAGTCATTGATATGAAATGACTATTCAAGTCGTCAGGCAGCGACAGCCGCTCCAGGCCAGCACAAGCTGCTGATCAGGCAGCTGTTTTTGCGGCAAAAAGGCATGGAAAAACCCGCCGTAGCGGGTGTTTCGATATGGCCTGTTGCTTCAGGGTGTCGGCTTGTTGCCCAGCTTGAGTTTGCCGGCCAGCCAGGTGTGGTCATAGCTGACGATTTCAAACGGATTGCCAAAGGGATCGACAAAGCTGATGGAGCAGAAAAACTGGTGGTCTACCACCGAATCGCGCGCCACGGTCTGGCCGGCACGATCGCTCACGCGTTCGCCCGCCAGCTGATCTATCCACTCCAGGAAATCCTGTCCGTTGACCAGAAAGGCCACCGAGCCGGGTTCGCACACCGGTTTGTCTTCCTGCGAGATGGCCAGCCGTACCGAGCCATTGCCATTCATCAGCATGACTACGCCATGCGGGCCGCTCTGCATATGCTTGTAACGGGCATCCGGTGCCAGGTTCAGCACGCGCTGATACCAGTTCTGCGCCTTTACCAGGTCGGTGACACGGACATGGATATGGTCAATTTTGCCAAGCGATAGCATTGCATCCTCAATGGGTAAGGGGTGGCGCGGCCACAGTGCGGCGCGCGCCTATTCTACGGTGTTAGCTCCGGGGCGTCAGCAATGGTTTGAGATAACGCCCGGTGTGGCTGACCGGGTTTTCCGCCACTTGCTCCGGCGTGCCGCTGGCGATGATCTGGCCACCGCCGGCTCCGCCTTCCGGACCAAGGTCGATCAGCCAGTCGGCGGTCTTGATCACGTCCAGATTGTGCTCGATCACCACCACGGTATTGCCGTTCTCGCGCAGGCGATGCAGCACTTGCAGCAAGAGATCGATATCGTGGAAATGCAAACCGGTGGTCGGCTCGTCCAGAATATACAAAGTACGGCCAGTGTCACGCTTGGACAGTTCCAGCCCCAGCTTGACCCGCTGCGCCTCGCCACCGGACAGGGTGGTGGCGCTCTGCCCCAGGCGGATATAGCCCAGGCCCACATCCATCAGGGTCTTGAGCTTGCGAGCCACCGCTGGCACCACGCTGAAGAACTCCAGCGCCTGCTCCACGGTCATGTCCAGCACTTCGTAAACATTCTTGCCCTTGTACTGCACTTCCAGCGTTTCGCGGTTGTAGCGCTTGCCGTGGCAGACATCGCAGGGCACGTAGATGTCCGGCAGGAAGTGCATTTCCACCTTGATCACGCCATCGCCCTGGCAGGCCTCGCAGCGGCCGCCCTTGACGTTAAAGCTGAAACGCCCCGGTCCATAGCCGCGCTCACGCGACAGCGGCACCCCGGCAAACAGTTCGCGAATCGGGGTGAACAGGCCGGTATAGGTGGCCGGATTGGAACGCGGAGTACGGCCGATCGGGCTTTGATCCACGTTGATCACCTTGTCCAGCAACTCCAGCCCTTCAATGTTGTCATACGGTGCTGGCTCTTCGCTGGCGCCGTTCAGGTCGCGCGCGGCAATCTTGTACAGGGTGTCGTTGATCAGCGTGGACTTGCCGGAGCCAGACACCCCGGTAATGCAGGCCAGCATGCCCAGCGGCAGTTCCAGCGACACATTCTTCAGGTTGTTGCCGGTGGCACCATGCAGTTTCAGCACCCGTTCCGGGTTCACTTCACGGCGCTCGCCCGGCCAGTTGATACGGCGACGGCCAGACAGGAAGGCACCGGTGACCGAGTTTTCACTGGCTGCCACATCGGCCGGCGTCCCCGCCACCAGCACCTCGCCACCGTGCTCGCCGGCACCGGGGCCCATGTCCACCAGGTAATCCGCCGCGCGGATGGCGTCTTCGTCGTGCTCTACCACGATGACGCTGTTGCCGATGTCGCGCAGGCGCATCAGCGTGGCCAGCAGGCGGTCGTTGTCGCGCTGATGCAGGCCGATGGACGGCTCGTCCAGCACATACATCACCCCGGTCAGGCCGGAACCAATCTGGCTGGCCAGACGGATACGCTGCGCCTCACCACCGGACAGGGTATCGGCCGAACGTGACAGGTTGAGGTAATCCAGCCCCACATTATTGAGGAAGGACACCCGCTCGCTGATTTCCTTGACGATTTTCTCGGCCACTGCCTGCTTGTGCCCACTGATGGTCAGCTGGGCAAAGAAAGCAGCAGTTTCTTTTAGTGGCAGCTGGTTGAGCTGGTGCAGGGTCTGGCCGCCAATGAACACATGGCGTGCTTCCAGCCGCAAGCGCGAACCGGCGCAATGCGGGCAGGGCTGGTTGTTCTGGTATTTGGCCAGCTCCTCACGCACCGCGCTGGAGTCGGTTTCGCGGTAGCGGCGTTCCAGATTGGGGATGATGCCCTCGAAGGGATGGGCGCGGGTAAAGCGGGTGCCCTTTTCCGACATGTAGACAAATTCGATGCTGTCGCGGCCCGAGCCATGCAGCACCACGTGGCGCACTTTTTCCGGCAGGTCTTCAAACGCCAGCTCGGTAGGCGAGAAACCATAGTGCTCGCCCAGCGCCAGCAGCATCTGGAAGTAGAACTGGTTACGCTTGTCCCAGCCCTTGATGGCACCCGCTGCCAGCGTCAACTCGGGATGCGCCACCACGCGTTTGGGATCGAAAAAGGTGATTTCCCCCAGGCCATCACACTTGGGGCAGGCCCCCATCGGATTGTTGAAGGAAAACAGCCGCGGCTCCAGCTCAGGCAGGCTGTAGCTGCATACCGGGCAGGCAAACTTGGCCGAGAACCAGTGCTCCTTGCTGCTATCCATTTCCACAGCGATGGCGCGGCCTTCGGCATGGCGCAGCGCGGTTTCAAAGCTTTCTGCCAGCCGCTGCTTCATGTCCTCGCGCACCTTGAGGCGGTCGATCACCACCTCGACAGTGTGCTTCTTGTTCTTGTCCAGCTTGGGCAGGCTGTCGATTTCATAGACTTCGCCATCCACCCGCACGCGGATGAAACCCTGGGCACGCAGATCATCAAATAGATCCAGGTTTTCGCCCTTGCGCCCGACAATCACCGGCGCCAGGATCATCACCCGCGTTTCTTCCGGCAGCGCCAGCACATGGTCCACCATCTGGCTGACGGTTTGCGAGGACAGCGGCACGCCGTGCTCCGGGCAATGCGGCTCGCCCACACGGGCAAACAGCAGGCGCAGGTAGTCGTGGATTTCCGTCACCGTGCCCACAGTGGAGCGCGGGTTGTGGCTGGTGGCCTTTTGCTCGATGGAAATGGCGGGCGACAGGCCTTCGATCAGGTCGACGTCCGGCTTTTCCATCAGCTGCAGGAACTGGCGGGCATAGGCCGACAGGCTCTCCACATAGCGACGCTGCCCCTCGGCGTACAGGGTGTCGAAAGCCAGCGAGGACTTGCCGGAACCGGACAAGCCGGTGATGACGATCAGCTGGTTGCGCGGCAGGTCCAGGTTGACGTTTTTCAGATTGTGCGTCCGAGCGCCACGAATGCGGATGGTGTCCATGTGAGAGAGCGTTACTCAGTCAGTCGGGGAACCTGATAATATACCCGACTTGGCAGCCAACACTCCACCTGAGTATGCGCTGCAGCAAAAACCAGCCCGATGCGGGCAGGGCTGCGCCACACTCAGGCCGGAAAGTACACACCCAGCCCTGAGAACCTATTCATCGTCTGCCGTGCTAGTTAAACAGGGTGGTAATAGTGCGTTAAAAACGCCTTTGGAATGCGCTAGCTCGCTAGACTTTGAACAAGCTCTGATACTGAATCGATAACGACAACACACATGAATTCGCTTGAATTGCGCGCCAGCCTGGGGCTGGCCGGTATTTACGCCCTGCGCATGCTGGGCATGTTCCTGATCCTGCCGGTGTTTGCCATTTACGCGCAAACCCTGCACGGGGCCGATAACCACACACTGATCGGCCTGGCGCTGGGCAGCTACGGCCTCACCCAGGCCTTGCTGCAACTGCCGCTGGGCATGTTGTCCGACCGCATCGGCCGCAAGAAGGTGATTTACGGCGGCCTGGTGCTGTTTGCCATCGGCAGCTTCGTGGCGGCCGGCGCGCACGACATCGTCACCCTCACCATCGGCCGCGTGATCCAGGGTTCCGGTGCCATTTCCGCGGCCATTACCGCCCTGCTGGCCGACCTGACCCGCGAAGAGAACCGCACCCGTGCCATGGCCATGATAGGCATGAGCATAGGCACCACCTTTGCCGTCAGCCTGGTGCTGGGCCCGGTGCTGGCGCAGTACATCGGCGTCAACGGCATCTTCGCCCTGACCGGCGTGCTGTCGCTGGCGGCGCTGGTGGGCGTGTGGCTGATCATCCCCGACCCGGCCATCTCACGCTTTCACTCCGATACCGAGGCCAATACCAAACGCCTGCCGGCGGTGATGAGAAATCCGCAACTGCTGCGCCTGAACTACGGCATCTTCGCCCTGCACGCGGCGCAGATGGCCATGTTTGTCACCATCCCGTTTGCCCTGATCAAGACAGCCGGCCTCGACAAGGCCCACCACTGGGAGGTCTACCTGCCGGTGACGGTGATTGGCTTCATCCTGATGGTGCCGGCCATCATCTACGGTGAGAAAAAGTCCAAGCTCAAACAAGTATTCATCGGTGCCATTGCCATCATGACCGCTGCCCAGCTGGGCATGGCACTGGCGCTGGACAGCTTCTGGCAGATCGTGGTGTGGCTGGGCCTGTATTTCATTGCCTTCAACATCCTGGAAGCCACCCTGCCCTCACTGATCTCGAAAATCGCACCGGCGGACGCCAAAGGTACCGCCATCGGTGTGTATAATACGGCCCAGTCTTTTGGCCTGTTCATGGGAGCAGCCGCCGGTGGCTGGTTGTATGGCCATTACGGACCGGCCGGCGTATTCGGCTTTACCAGCGTACTGATGGCCAGCTGGCTCTTGGCTTCGCTCAGCATGCAGGCCCCGCAGGCCGTGCGCTCGGTGATGTTCCACATCGGCGAAAGCTGGCAGGGCAGCCCGCAGCAGCTATCGCAGCAACTGTCGGCCCAGGCAGGCGTGACCGAGGCCGTGGTGGTGCTGGAAGACCGCGTCGCCTACCTGAAGGTATCGCAGCAAAGCTGGGACGAAGCTGCAGTCAAGCAATTGATCCAGACAACTTATTAACGTCGGCGCGGCACTTGCCTTTGCGCGTCCGGCCCTGCAATCATCATGCGTTGGCCATGCCCGGCGCAGCATTATCGAATCGAATCGGAGACCCACATGAACAGCATCACTTTTGACGGACGCCTGGCGGCAGACGCCGAACTGCGCTACACCCCCAGCGGCGAACCGGTGCTGAGCTTCCGCGTGGCCAGCGACATCGGCTTTGGCGAACGCAAGACTACCAACTGGTTTAGCTGCCAGGTATGGGGCAAGCGTGGCGAATCGCTGAAAAACTTCCTCAGCAAGGGCCAGCAAGTCACCGTGTACGGTCAGCTCACCCTGCGCGAATGGCAGAACAAGGAAGGCCAGAAGCAACTGTCGCCGGACGTGCGCGTAAACGAACTGAGCCTGCAAGGTGGCAAGCGCGAAGGCGGCTCGTCCATGGACGACAACTATGCCTACGGCGAACCGGCAGCCCAGTCCCGTCCGGCAGCACCGCCGGCCGCACCGCGCCGCATGGAAGCCAAACCGGCACCGAAGCTGGACGATATGGATGACGACATCCCGTTCTGATCCACTGCCGCAGCGTGGCTGAATCACTCACAAACCCCTGTAACTGCAGGGGTTTGTCTTTTCTTGCACGCAGCAACAGCCCTGCTGCTGCAGGCAAGCACGCCCCTTGCAAATGGCTTTTTTGGTGGCAGCTTGTAGAATGCTGAGAGGATTTCCGCGTTTTGAAATAATTCCTTGAAAACCGCCACCCATTTCAACGCATAAGGCTTAATGTCATGGCAAAAATTGCTCCCGCACTGCTACTTGGCGCTCTGCTGGCCCTGTCTTCCCTCAGTGCACAGGCACTGGAAAAAACCAAAGGCCACGCCATTGTCACGATCACCGGCCAGATCACCGAGAAAAACAGCGGTGCCGATGCGCAGTTTGACGCCGCCATGCTGGACAAGCTGCCGCAAGTGAAAATGACGGTACCCACCCCGTGGTACAAGGAAGAACAGACTTTCGAAGGCCCACTGTTCCGCGACGTACTGAAAGCGGCCGGCAGCAAGGGCAGCAAGCTGTATGTGGTGGCCCTGAACGACTATGCGGCGGAAATTCCGCTGGCCGATCTGGAAAAATACGACGTCATCCTGGCACGCAAGATCAACGGCAAGGTGCTCACCGTGCGTGACAAGGGCCCGCTGTTCGTCATGTATCCCTTCGACAAGAAACCGGAACTGCGCACCAAGGAAATCTATTCCCGCTGCGTATGGCAGGTTAACCGCGTTCGCGTCGAATAAGTCCCTGCAGGAATAGCCCGTGTCATTGCTCTCGCGTCACTCCAGAACCAGTGGTCAGGTATGGCTGCTGTCCATCCTGATGGTCGCCGCCCTGCTGGTGGTGGGCATGCTCTATCAGCGCCAGCAGGCGGAAATGAAGCGCTTTGCCGAGCAAGGGCAAGACAATGTGGTGTGGGTGTATTCCCAGTTGGGCATCGACTACTTCCGCACCCTGGGGGCTGCCAGGGTGGCGGAGGTGACGGGCAGCACGGCAGACCTGGACGAGCTGCAACTGCGCTACAACATTCTGGTCTCCCGCATCAATCTGCTGCAGGAATACCGCTACGCATCGCTATTCCAGAATCATGACTGGTATCGGCAACAGATTGACAGCCTGAGCCGCCTGGTTTCACAAACCGACCGGCAACTGGCCAGCAGCGATGGCTATTTTGACCGCGCCAAGGCCAAAGCCCTGACCCAGGCCCTGGACGGGGTCAGCGACCAGGTGCGCGAGCTGACCGTCGGCGCCAATACCCGCCTGACTGAAGCAGCCAATATCAGCAATCTGAGCCTGCAGAAAACCAATACCACGGTGGCCGTCACGGCGGCCTTGCTGATGCTGGTGGCGGCGCTGATTGCCGCGCTGGCCTGGCGCAACCTGTCCTTCAGCGAAAAGCGCCGCGAGGAGGCCGAAGCCCTCAGCCGCAAGCTGGACCGCGCACTGGAACAGGCCGAAGCCGCCAATATTGCCAAAGGTGCTTTCCTGGCCAATATGAGCCATGAAATCCGTACCCCGATGAACGGCATCATCGGCATGACGGAGCTGACGCTGGATACCGACCTGCAGGCCGAGCAGCGCGAATACCTGGAAGTGGTGAAATCATCGGCCGATTCCCTGCTGATCATCATCAACGACATTCTGGACTTCTCCAAGATCGATGCTGGCAAGATGGTGCTGGAATCACTGCCCTTCTCCTTGCGTAGCCTGCTCAACCAGACCATCTACCCCTTTGCCCTCAAGGCCGAGGAAAAGCAGCTGGAAGTCATCTGCCAGATCGACCCCGGCCTGCCCGACCGCCTGCTGTCCGACCCCTCTCGCCTGCGTCAGGTGCTGAACAACCTGCTGGGCAATGCCATCAAGTTCACTCCCAGCGGCGAAGTGGTGCTGAGCGTCAGCGGTCGCCGCCAATCCGCCAGCCATTATCTGGTGCATTTTTCCGTGCGGGATACCGGCATCGGCATTGCCGCGGACAAACAGCACGTCATCTTCGATGCCTTCGCCCAGGCGGACAACAGCACCACTCGCCGCTATGGCGGCACCGGACTGGGCCTGTCCATCACCCAGAAACTGGTCACCCTGCTGGGTGGCGAAATCCAGTTGTACAGCACGCCGGGCCAGGGCTCCGAATTCAGTTTCAGCCTGCCCATGCCGGTGAGCGAACAGCAGCCCGCCCAGCTCAAGCCAGCCGATCTGGCAGGCATCACCGTACTGGTCTGTGATGACAACCCCACCAACCGCAGCTGGCTGGCTACGCTGCTGCAAAACTGGGGCATGCAGGTCACGCTGGCGGAGGACGGTTTCGCCGCCCTGACACTATTGCAGGCACAGCCGCATGCACTGGTCCTGCTCGACAGCCACATGCCCGGCATGTCCGGCTTTGATGTCGCACAGCAGATACAGGCCAGCAACAGCACCACCCCCATCATCATGCTGACTTCCTCCGGCGAGCGTGGCGATGCCAGGCGCTGCCAGCAACTGGGCATCGGCGGTTACCTGACCAAACCGGTGTCGCAGGAGGACCTGCTGGCTGCCATCCAGCAGGTATTGGGGCATGCCGCCGGAGCCGGCAACGGCGCACTGGTGACACGCCATTCCGTGCGGGAATGGCAGGAGCAGCTCAAGGTTCTGCTGGTGGAAGACAATGCCGTCAATCAGGCACTGGCCGTGGCCATCATGTCGCGCCGTGGTTGCCATGTCAGCCTTGCCAATAACGGACAGGAGGCACTGGATGCCCTGCAGCACGGCAGCTTCGATCTGGTGCTGATGGACATGCAGATGCCGGTGATGGATGGTCTGGAAGCCTGCCAGCGGATACGCCAGAGCGAAGCGCAAACGCAGCAGCCACGCCTGCCCGTCATCGCCATGACAGCCAATGCCATGCCGGGCGACCGCGAGCGCTGCCTGGCAGCTGGCATGGATGGTTATGTCAGCAAGCCTGTCGATGCGGCCCGCCTGTTCGAGGAAATCGGCCAGGTGCTGGGCATGCAGTTTCAGCCGACCCAGCCCGCTGTCGCACCCGCTGACCCTGCACGGCCAGCAGCCGCCTTCGACTACCACAAGGCACTGCAAAGCTGCGATGGCGATACCGACTTCCTGCCCATCTTGCTGCAGTCCTATGTCTGCGATGCCGGAGTCCGGCTGGGCTTGTTGCGCAGCAGTATCGATGCGGCACCGCTCAAGGAAATCGCCATGGCAGCACACGCCCTGCGCGGCGCATCGCTGACGGTGACCGCCGAAACCTTTGCCGCACAATGCCACCTATTGGAACTGGCGGCGCAACAGGACAACCGCCCGCAGGCCAGCGCGGTGCTGGACCAGCTGGAGGCCGATTTCCACGCCTTGCAGGCACAGATCCAGCCTCATCTGCCCTGATTCCGGCCTCGGCCAAGCCCTCAGCCGGCGCAAAGATGTAA
>JAFANL010000273.1 GCA_019232735.1 Aquitalea sp.
CATGCTGCGATTCGATACCTTTACCACGGCGATTTTCGACCAGTTCCAGTCCAGCTTTAACGGCCCGGCAGCCAATATGCTGGCCGGGGTGCTGGCCTTATGCTGCCTGGCGTTGCTGTGCCTGGAGTCCGCCACCCGTGGCAAGGCCCGCTATGCCCGACTGGGTGCCGGCTCGGCACGGCAGGCGGTACCGGCCAGGCTGGGTCGCTGCTGGATGTTGGCAGCCTTGCTGCTCTGCCTGTGCACTGCTGCGCTGACCTTGGGCGTGCCATTGATCACACTGGGGCGCTGGTTGTGGATTGGCGGCCGCGAAGCCTGGCAGAACGAAGCACTCTGGCCGGCCCTGCAGCAAACACTGCTGCTTGGCGCAGCGGGCGCCGTACTGACCGTGCTGGCGGCGGTACCACAGGCCTGGCTGTCGGTACGGGCGCCCAGTCGCCTGCAGCGGCTGCAGGAAGGCTGCAACTACGTCACCAGCGCCCTGCCTGGCATTGTCACTGCACTGGCATTGGTCACCATCACCATCAACTTTGCCCGCCCGCTATACCAGACCGTCGCGACCATCCTGCTGGCTTATCTGCTGATGTTCCTGCCGCGCGCGCTGGTCAGCCTGCGTGCCGGCATCGCCCAAGCCCCGGCCGAACTGGAAAATGCCGCCCGCAGCCTGGGCAGCACGCCGGGACAGGCCCTGCGACGCATCACCCTGCGGCTGGCTGCGCCGGGCGGTGCGGCCGGTCTGGCCATGGTGTTCCTGGCCATCAGCAACGAGCTGACCGCCACCCTGCTGCTGGCTCCCAATGGCACACGTACTCTGGCCACGGGCTTTTGGGCCATGACCAGCGAAATCGACTACATTGCCGCCGCCCCTTATGCGCTGTTGATGGTACTGCTGTCACTGCCGCTGACCTGGCTGCTGCATAACTATTCCAAACGGACGGCCGGACGATGACTTCCTTGCACCTGCATGAACTGAGCAAACATTACGGCGCGGTCACCGCGGTGGATCGTGTATCCCTCCATGCCCAGGCGGGTAGCCGCGTGGCCATTGTCGGCCCCTCCGGCTCCGGCAAGACCACCCTGCTGCGCATGATTGCCGGCTTTGAATATCCCGACAGCGGCAGCATCAGCCTGAACGGCGCAAGCCTGGCGGCTGAGGGTCGCGCCCTGCCCGCCCACCTGCGCGGCATCGGCTATGTGGCGCAGGATGGTGCCTTGTTTCCCCATCTGACGGTGGCGGACAATATCGGCTTCGGCCTGCAGATCAAGGGGCCGGCCAGACAGGCACGCATTGCCGAACTACTGGACATGGTGGCGCTGGAACAAAGCATGCTGCCACGCTGGCCGCATGAGCTGTCCGGCGGACAGCAGCAACGGGTGGCTTTGGCACGGGCACTGGCGCAGCAGCCGCGGCTGATGCTGCTGGACGAGCCATTTTCGGCCCTGGATACCGGTCTGCGCGCCGCCATGCGCAAGCTGGTGGCACGCCTGCTGGGTGAGGCTGGCATTACCGCCGTACTGGTGACACACGATCAGGCAGAGGCATTGTCCTTTGCCGATCAGTTGGCGGTCATGCGCCGGGGACGGCTGATTCAGGCCGGCACGCCGCAACAGCTGTACAGTCAGCCTGCTGATGAGGCCACCGCGCTGTTTCTGGGTGAGGCGCTGATCCTGCCGGCACAGATCCATGCCGGCAAGGCCCGCTGCGCACTGGGCGAGATTGCCGTCAATGACAGCCAGTTCAATGGGGAGGCACGCATCATGCTGCGTCCGGAGCAACTGCTGTTGCAGTCCGATTCCGCATCCGGGCAACAGCCGCAAGTCAGGGTGATGGAGTGTGATTTCAGTGGCCATGACAGCCTGCTCAGCCTGCAACTGCCCGATCAGCAGACCGTGCAATTACGGACCAGCAGCTGGTCGATACCCGCCCATGGCAGCATGGTGGGACTGGCTGTGCAAGGGCGCGCCCACCTGCTCCACGCCTGAGAACCTGTTCCCAGTCAGCGCGCTAGTTAAATAGGGGGCGATACGGCATTAAAACGCCTTCGGAATGCTCATTTACGCGATGTAAACTCTGCGTCCCCAGTTGTTCTCAACCGTTTTCGCCTTGTCTCGCTCTAGCGCGCGAGACTTTGAACAGGCGCTGAGGCACAACCCGATCCGGCGTCGGCCTAGTCGTCGCCGTGGGTCTGATCCCAGAAGCGGCGGGTGGCGAATTCGTCACTCGCCTTCTGTTCGCGCCGGGTCTGGGCCAGTTGCTCGCGCTCGCGCTCGCGCTCCAGCAGCTTTTCGTAGGCCTTGAGTTTCTTGTGTTCATTGCGCCAGGCCTGGCGTTCCATGATGAAACGCTGTTTGGCGAACTCGACATCGCCCTGCTGGATACGCACGGCCTCGTCCAGCCGGCCAAGAAATTTCTGGAAGTCCTGCCACTGGGCAATACTCATGCCCTTCATCCCCCCCGAGGTCAGCCGTCCGCGGTATTCACCACGAAAGTTCTCCAGCTGCTCCTGCCGGTTCATGGCATCCAGCAATTTGGCCTGCGCCTGTCGCATGCGTTCGGCGGCGGCGGCCTGCTTGTCTTCGGCCAGCTTGATCAGGAAGGTGTATTTGCTCTGCGCCATGCGCGGGCTCAGGCCAGTACGCTATCCAGCTGCAGCTGGCTGGACGGATAGTCTTGCGATTCGTGCATGGGCTGGGTCAGGAAGCTGGTCATCTGCAGTTGCCGGCGCATGGCTTCGTCCAGCACCGGGTCAGAACCCGGCACATAGGCACCGACACTGATCAGGTCGCGGTTGCGCTGATAGCGCGAATACAGCTGCTTGAAATAGCGTGCCTGGTCCATCTGCCTGGACGGCACCACATCCACCATCACCCGGCTGATGGACTGCTCGATGTCGATGGCCGGATAGTGACCGGCTTCGGCCAACTCGCGCGATAACACGAAGTGACCATCCAGAATGGCCCGCGCCGAGTCGGCAATCGGGTCCTGTTGATCGTCCCCTTCGGACAACACGGTATAGAAACCGGTAATGGAACCACCACCCAGGGCGGCATTGCCAGCCCGCTCAATCAGTTGCGGCAAGCGGGCAAACACCGATGGCGGATAGCCCTTGGTGACCGGCGGTTCTCCAATGGCCAGCGCGATTTCCCGCTGCGCCATGGCATAGCGGGTGACCGAGTCCATCAGCAGCAGCACATCCTTGCCTTCGGCACGGAAATACTCGGCCAGGGCGGTAGCATAGGCGGCACCGTGCAGACGCATCAGCGGCGGCATGTCGGCTGGTGCCGCCACCACCACGGCACGGGCAATGCCTTCCTCGCCCAGAATGTTTTCGATGAAGTCCTTCACTTCCCGACCCCGTTCGCCGATCAGCCCCACCACCACCACATCGGCACGGGTGAAGCGGGCCATCATGCCCAGCAATACCGACTTGCCAACCCCGGAACCGGCAAACAGGCCCAGACGCTGGCCACGGCCCACGGTGAGCAGGCCATTGATGGCACGCACGCCCACGTCGAGCACGTCCTTGACCGGCGAGCGGTCCAGCGGATTCATCGGTTGACTGTAAAGCGGAAAATAGGCTTCGGGATGGATGGGCCCCTTGCCATCCAACGGACGGCCCAGCGAGTCAAGAATGCGTCCCAGCAGGCTGGCGCCTACCGGCACCTGGCGGCCGGCCGGACCATTGACCCGGGCGGATACCACGTTCTGACCATAACAAGGCGGATGCAGCGGCGTCAGCGGCCGCACCGGCGTACCCGGCAGCAGGCCGTGCACATTGGCCAGCGGCATCAGGTAGACACGGTCCCCGGAGAACCCCACCACTTCGGCCTCGACCACATGGTTATCGGCCAACTCTACTTGGCAGGCGCTCCCCACCGGCAGCTTGATGCCAGTGGCCTCCATCACCATGCCGGTGACGCGCAGCAGCCGGCCACAGGGCTGCCACAGGGCTGCCTCTTGCGCGGCGCGGCCGCAATCGTCGAGAAAACTGCGCTGCCGTTCAATCAGGGAGGTCATTGTCTGCCGCGTCCAGCCCCAATGCAGCCTGCAGCGCGGCCAGGCGGGAGGCCAGGCGCAGGTCCAGCCGCAGGGCCGAGGTATCGATAATGCAGCCGCCACGCTGGATATTCGGGTCTTCTATCCATTGCCACTGTGTTTCCGGGGTTTCCTGCTCAAGAAACTGACGGGCGGCGGCCAGATCTGCCGGATTCACCCGCAGGCGCGCCTGGCTCATGCTGGACGGCAGTTCATTCAGTATCTGTCGCAGTTGGGCCAGGATGGCGCTATCGCTGTTGGCCACATGCTCGCCTGCCAGCCGTTCGGCCAATTGCATCGCCAAGCGCAGCAAGGTACCGGACAGTTCTTCTTCCACCCGCGCCAGTTCGCGACCAAAATTGCTCGACAGCTCGCGCAGCGGCGTCCACAGCTGGGCAAACTGCTCTGCCGCCTGATCATGCCCCTGCTGCATGCCCTGCGCCAGACCCTCGGCATGGCCAGCCTGCACACCTTCATCGTAACCGGTCTGCCAGGCTTCCTGATGGATGGCTTCCAGTTCGGAAGCGGTGGGGTAGCCAACCGACTCCTCGGCCTGCTCAGCCTCCTGCTGCGCAGCGGCCTCAGCTTCAGCTTCGGCAGCACTGGCGGCCACTTCAGCCGCTGCTGCCGTGGGGGCATGCTCCAGATGACGGCGTAAAGCATCCAGCCCGGCCAATTGGCTCGGGCTGAAACTGCCATTGTTCTCGGTCAGCTCGGCCGGCGTCCAGCTGCTCCAGCCTTGTAATTGCTCGCCCGGAATAATCGGATTATTCGACAAGGCCTTCGTCACCGCCCTTGCTGCCTAGCACGATCTGGCCATCGTCGGCCAGCTTGCGCACGACCTTGAGGATTTCCTTCTGCTCGGCTTCCACTTCGGACAACTTGACCGGTCCCTTGGATTCCAGATCGTCGCGCAGCATTTCGGCCGCACGGCTGGACATATTGCGGAAGATCTTGTCCTTGAGTTCGGCACTGGTGCCCTTGAGCGCCACCACCAGCGAATCGGACTGCACTTCGCGCAGAATGGTCTGGATGGAGCGGTCGTCGATTTCGAGGATGTTCTCGAACACGAACATCTTGTCCTGGATGCGCTGCGCCAGCTCCGGGTCGTACTCGCGGATATAGTTGAGCGCCGAGCCTTCCACATTGGAACCCATGAAGTTGAGGATTTCCGCAGTAAGGCTGATGCCACCGGAAGCACTCTTCTTGATGCGGTCCGAGCCCGACAGCAACTGAGTGAGCACATCGTTGAGCTCACGCAATGCTTGCGGCTGCACGCCTTCCAGGGTGGCGGTACGGATCAGCACTTCGTTACGCAACCGCTCGGGGAAGAAGGACAGGATGGAACTGGACAGGTCCGGCTCCAGATGCACCAGGATGGTGGCGATGATCTGCGGGTGCTCGTGACGGATCAGATCGGCAGCGGAGGACGGGTCCATCCACTTCAGGCTTTCGATGCCGCTGTGGTCGTTGCCCTGCATGATCTTGTCCAGCAGGTTGGCCGCCTTGTCCGGGCCCAGCGCCTCCATCAGCACATTGCGCAGGTATTCGTCGGATGCACCGATGCTGGCGCGAGCCGCACACTCCTCGCGGAACTTGCCGACGATATCGTCAATCTGGTCGTAGCTGAGATTGTTGATGGCCGCCATGGCCAGCGAAATCTTCTGCACTTCCTTGGGGCCCAGATACTTGAAAACCTCTACCGCCTCGGCCTGACCCAGGCTGAACAGCAGCACGGCACTGCGATGTACGCCGTTATCACTCATCGGAGCTGATCCATTCCTTGATGATCTGGGCGGCCATGCGCGGATCAGACTTCACCAGCTCGCGCGCGGCTTCCAGATTAAGGTTGTACTGACGCATCTGGGCATCTTTCGGATTTTCCGGCGTGCCGTCGGCACCACCATCCGCACCACCCTTGCCACCGCCGGACTTGGCGGAACCGGCAGCTGCGCCATCCTCATCCCCCGCTACGGCCAACAGGCGACCACCGGCATCGGTCAATGGCTTGCCATCGCTGCCCTTCTTGCCAGGCTCGACCGGCTTGACCAGATCCTTGACGATGGGGCGCACCACACCGAACAGCAGGTAAAGTACAGCAATGGTGAGCAGTGCGTACTTGATCAGGTTGGACGCATTATTGGTCAGGTAATCGGTGACACGCTCCTGCATGGTGACCGGCACTGCCGCATCGGCAAAGGCCGCATTCACGACATTCAGGGTATCGCCACGCTGGGCGTTATAGCCCATGGTCTCCTTGACCAGGTTATTAATCTGCTGGATTTCCTGTGCCGTCAGTGGCGTCGCTTTCAGTTCACCACTCTTGTCCGGCATCTTGCGATAGTTGACCACCACGGCCGCCGACAGACGCTTGACCACACCTTGCGGCATCTTGGTGTGCTGAATGGTCTTGTCCACCTCGTAATTGGTGGTGATGTCGCGCTCCAGCGCACCAGACTGCCCCATGGCCTGCCCGGACAGGGTGGCCGTTCCCGGTGCCGCGCCCGGTGGCAGGGTGATGGGGGCAGACGCCGACGATGGCGGCTGGTTGGACAGCGCGCCAGGCACGCCGCCGGCACCACCTGCGCCATTACCCAGTTTTTCCACGATCTGCTGGCTGCGGGTGGCGGACGGGTTCGGGGTGGAGTTGGGGCGGTAGCTTTCCGACGTCTGCTCTACTTCGGAAAAATCGACATTGGCCGTGACCTGGGCGTGGATATTGCCCTGGCCGAAAATCGGTTCAAGAATACTTTCGATGCGCTTGACGTAGCCATCTTCCACCTGGCGCACATAGCCCAGCTGGGTCTGGTCCATGCCGGCCGTGTCCTTGTCGGACAGCTTGGACAACATATTGCCGTCCTGATCCACCACGGTGACGTTCTTGACCGGCAGATTGGGCACGGCACTGGACACCAGATGCACGATGCCGGCTACTTGTCCCTGGTCCATGGTGCGGCCACGGAACAGATTCAGCATCACCGAAGCCGTCGGCTGCTGCTGGTCACGCACGAAGACACTTTGCTTGGGAATGGCGATATGGATACGGG
>JAFANL010000089.1 GCA_019232735.1 Aquitalea sp.
AGCAAAAAACACGGCGGCGACCACCATCCAGCCGGCGCCCAACTCACCCCGCCGCAGACGGTGCAATAATTCAGCAGCAGCCATGCCACTCCTTACGAATCGCAGGCAGATCGATAGCCATCATCATGGTTTGCGCAATGAAGTAGCCGACAGGCAGATGGTTTCCATCTGGTGTCGGTAGGTCTTGAATTCAGAAGCATTGGCCGCGCAGCGCGCTTCCAGCACATGTTTGCCCGGCGTGGGCAGGAATACCTGCAGATTATGGCGCACGATCCACAGGCGGCCAGACACGAAGCGCCCTTCGCGATACTCGGTCACCAGGCGACCGCTGTGCGGATTCAGACGGGTATACACGGCAGCTTCGCGATCGCCATCCGCCTGCCGGAAACGTCGCAGCAGACGATCCGGGGCATCGGCACGCCCGGCACGCCTTTCCTGCAAGGTCACTTCGATGGCGGCGCGTTCGCGCTGATCGGCCTTGGGCGGCACCACCTTAATCACGCGCACGCCTTCCTGCACCACGCTGCGCACTTTCCAGCCGGCAGGCAGGGTGAAGCTGATCTTGCTGGCCGGATCGATGAAGCTGCCCGCCAGCACCGAACTGGCCAGCAGGCTCAGCCCAGAAAAAAGGATGTATTTTTGCCAGTGCATTGTCATCAAGACAAAGAAAAAGGCGCGGAAGTCCGCGCCTTTGTCATTCTGCACTGAATCGGCAGACTTAGCCAGCCATGGCATCGCCCATCAGACGACGATAGAACTCGTGGAAGTGTTGCATCCCTTCCTCGGTGGGGAATTGATACGGCCCCACCTCGCTCTCGCCACGCTGCCACAGAGCCCGACGGCCCAGGTGCATGCGGTAGCAGATTTCGTCGTCTTCCTTGGCGGTTTCGAAGTAGGCCGCTTGCTCGGCCTCGACGAATTCCGGTTCGAAATACACCACATCCTCCGGGTAGTAGAACTCGGTAATGACGGTGCACTTCTCCGGGCCACGCGGAATCACCACACTGACCACCAGCACATGCGGATACCACTCCACCATGATGTTGGGGTAGTAGGTCAGCCAGATGGCGCCAAACTCCGGCTGTTGCGCCTCGAAACGACGACGCACCTGTTCGTGCCACTTGCCGTACACACGCGAGCCGGAACGGGCCAGCTGGTTTTTCACGCCGACGGTCTGGACATGGTATTGCGCGCCCCACTCCCATTTCAGTTCTGCGCAATCGACAAAATTGCCCAGACCCGGATGGAAAGGATCGACGTGATAGTCCTCGGAATAGACTTCAATAAAGGTTTTCCAGTTGAAGTCGTACTCGGTGGTATGCGTCGAATGGAAGGCAAACTCCGAGAAGTCCAGATGTTTGGCCACGCCAAGTTGCGCCAGATCGGCCGCGATGTCGCGCCCGGCATCAAACAGCAAACCGTTCCAGTTGCTCAGTTGTGTCTGATTCAGGTTGAGACAGGGCGTTTGCGGGAAATGCGGCGCACCCAGCAACTTGCCTTCGGCGTCGTATGTCCAGCCATGCAGATTGCACACCATGTGGTTGCCGTTACCGCGACCTTGATAGATCAGGGCCTGACGGTGGCGGCAGACGTTGGAAATCAGTTTGATTTCACCGTCCACATTCTTGAGCATCTTGCCATGGCCCAACCAGTCAAGCGTATGGTAGTCCCCGTCATTGGGCACCATCAGCTCATGGCCGTAATACAGCGGAGCATTGGCAAACAATTGTTTTTGCTCCAGCTCGTAATGAGCCGGGTCAAAATAAGTATAGATAGGCAGCTGAGCAGCAGATGCTTGCAGCATCTGCGAAGAAGCCAGATCAGACATTATTCCCACACCTCCGTGGAAGAAGATATAAGACCAGCCGAATCTCGCTAAACGAGTTTACGGAACCATCAAAACAATGAATGAAAACAAAGGCCAAGCCTGTGCTTTGCGAGGGCGGGATTATGCCCCGGCCCGTCAGGGGGGGCAAGTGATTTTTAGCATGGTAAAGGCAGCAAAGATGGAAAGAATGACACTAGAAAACGGCATTTTCTAAAATAAAGGACATTTTCATCAAGCGCTTCTTTAGGAATCATTGTCTTAGCTCAAATTGTGCATAGCAACATCAGAGCTTGATGATCGATATGGTATACTTGGCACTTCTGCCGGTTGCCGGCCATTGCCGTACTGAGTCTGCTCCTGACTGTGCGGCGACCACACCCGGCGAACCCAGGGAAAAGCGCCTATCCTGCCCAAGCTGATAGGCTGGCGTCCCGCGAAGAAACACGGGCCATGTCAAGTCATGCAAACAAGGAATATCCCGCATTGCACAAGGCAGGACAGCACCGGATAATCGCGCCCGGCCAAGGCCACCAAAGGAAAGAGAAGAGGAGCCCGTCAACTGTTCCATTCCGTCATCGTACTGCCACGATCAAAACCCTAAGATGGCAGACATGCCGGTTAACGACGGTTATTTATCCAACGGACCCCTTTTTAGTCATTTAGCCACTTCCATCGCCTATGAAATCAAGCATTCTCGTTATCAACTGCGGCAGTTCCTCGCTGAAATTTGCCCTGATCGACACCGCCAGCAAGCAAGCCATCCTGACTGGTCTGGCCGAAAAACTGGGTCTGGAACAAGGACAGATCAGCTTCAAGCACGCGGGTCAGAAAGACAGCCAGCCGCTGACTGAGGCCAATCACGCGGCGGCCATGCATGCCATTATTGCCCGCCTGCGCGAGCTGGACTTGCTGGACAGCGTGAAGGCGGTCGGCCATCGCGTGGTTCATGGTGGCGAACACTTCAAGGCCTCCGCAGTCATTGACGACACCGTCGTTGCCGAAATCGAGAAATGCGCCAAACTGGCTCCGCTGCACAACCCGGCACACTTGCTGGGCATTCGCACCGCGATGCAGCAGTTCCCTGGCCTGACACAGGTGGCCGTCTTCGACACCGCCTTCCATCAGACCATGCCCGAGCAAGCCTATTTGTATGCTGTACCGATGCAGCTGTACCGCGAACATGGCGTACGCCGCTACGGCTTCCACGGCACCAGCTACCGCTTTGTCACCGGTGAGGCCGCGCGCCTGCTGGGCAAGCCGCTGGAAGACACTGCTTTTGTCTGCGCCCACCTGGGCAACGGCGCTTCCGCTGCCGCCATCAAGGGTGGCAAGGGCGTGGACACCACCATGGGCCTGACCCCGCTGGAAGGCCTGGTAATGGGTACCCGCTCCGGCGACATCGACCCGGGCATTTTCGGCTACCTGGCCTCGGAACTGGGCCTGGACGTGAATGGCGTCACCGATCTGCTGAACAAGAAATCCGGTCTGCTGGGCCTGTCCGAACTCTCCAGCGACTGCCGCGAACTGGAAGACGCGGCCATGGCCGGCCAACCGGCCGCCATTCTGGCGCTGGACATTTTCAGCTACCGCCTGGCCAAGCACATCGCCGCACTGACCGTGGCCCTGGGCCGACTGGACGGCGTGCTGTTTACCGGCGGCATTGGCGAAAATTCGTCCTACCTGCGCGCCCGCGTGATCAAACAGCTGGGCTTCCTGGGCCTGCAGCTGGATGAAGCCGCCAATGAACAATGCATCCGCGGCAAGGCTGGCCGCATCACCACCGCCGACTCCGTGCCTGCCCTGGTGATCAACACCGATGAAGAACTGATGATTGCCCT
>JAFANL010000187.1 GCA_019232735.1 Aquitalea sp.
GCCCCAGCTCCAGCGCCTCGTGCGCCAGCTGGCGGGTCTTGTAAAAGCGGGCCGCCCACAGCCATTTGTCCAGCCGCACCTTGCCGTCGTCTTCGTCTTGCTGGCTGTGGCGGCTCATGCAGCCACCGTCCAGTCGGCACTCACCACGCCGTCCAGCTGCAGATGCAGCACATCGCCAGCCTGCAGGGCTGCCACGCCTTGCGGCGTGCCGGTGTAGATCAGATCACCAGCCGTCAAGCCGTAAGTCTGTGACAGGTAACTGATGATGGTGGCCAGCGGATACAGCATCAAGCTGGTATCGCCCTGCTGGCGGGTTTCACCATTCACCTGCAGGCTGAAGCTGAAGGGCCGGCTGACATCCACATGGGAAACAGCGACGAAATCCGACACACTGGCAGCATGACGAAAACCCTTGGCCTTGGTCCAGGGCTTGCCGCCCTTTTTGGCTTCGCTTTGCACATCGCGCGCGGTCAGGTCCAGGCCGATGCCAACGCCCGCAATATGGGACAAGGCATCCGCCACGGGAATGTCATGACCGCCCTTGCCGATCAGCAGCACCAGTTCACATTCGTGATGCACATCATTGGAATAGGTCGGCAGCGCAATATCCTGCCCGTTCAGGCTAAGTGCGGAAGTGGGCTTGAGGAATACCAGCGGCTCCTCTTCCAGTTGATTGCCCAGCTCGGCCACATGCGCCGCATAGTTGCGCCCAATGCAGAAAATATTGCTGACCGTCTGTTCGACGCCATCCATTCTGACCACTGCCATGATGAAACCCTCCCGTTCAGAGCAGGGATTATCCCAGATGTCAGCCCTACTGCGACAGTCCGATCTTGTATGAAACCGGCAGCCAAGCGCACTGTCTGCGGCCTGCCCTCCTGCTCGCGCACTACCAAGCCAATGGCATATATCGCGCATCATATCCCCGCCGCGCAATGCTGCTCCGGCAGCGCCACCGCATTAGCCATTGCCACCACAGCGCATGCCTGCCACTATTGGGTTAACGACATGGACATATTTTGTGCATTGCGCAACAACCCTGCCCCGACTGATGACTTTTTCGATCAGCCCAACCTCGATCCGGTGAAATTGTCATACAGTCCTGTTACAGTCAGCGAATACCCCATTGGCCGCAGCCCATCGGGCTGGCCGGCCAGGACAGAAGGTATCCAACCACCCCTCACGGCATGTTAAGGAGATTGACCTTGACTCAGGACACGACCGCTTCTCTGGAGAGTTTCTTCTCCAGCCTCTCCGAGGCCAATCAGCAGTGGATGCAGCAGTTTGTCAATTCGATGACTGCAGGCATGCCACTGGACGCAGCGGCCAATCCCATTTCCAGCGCCTGGAACCAGATGGTGAACAACACCAACCAGCTGCTGAGCATGCAAACCAATCTGTACCAGCAGCAAATGAATATGTGGATGCAGTTCCTGGGCCAGAAGCCGGCCGCCGCCGCACCCGCTGCCGGCAGTGATCGTCGTTTCGCCGCACCGGAATGGAATGAGCACCCCTTCTACAGCTTCCTCAAGCAAAGCTATCTGCAAACGTCCAAATGGATGACCGAGCTGGTGGATCAATCCCAGCTGGAAGAAGAATCCAAGGAAAAACTCGCCTTTGCCACCCGCCAGTATCTGGATGCGATGGCCCCCACCAACTTCATGCTGACCAACCCGGAAGTGATCAAGCGGGCGCTGGAAACCAAGGGCGAAAGCCTGGTGGAAGGCATGAAGAACATGGCCGATGACTTCAAGAAAGGCCATATCTCGATGTCGGACGAAAGCAAGTTCGACATCGGCAAGAATATCGCCACCACGCCCGGCGAAGTGGTGTTCCGCAATGAGCTGATCGAACTGATCCAGTACACCCCCACCACCACCGAGGTGTATGAAAAGCCGCTGCTCATCGTACCGCCGTGCATCAACAAGTACTACCTGATGGACCTGCAGCCGGACAATTCCATGGTGCGCCACTTCGTGGCCCAGGGCTACCGGGTATTCCTGATCAGCTGGCGCTCTGCCGTACCGGAGATGAAGCACTTCACCTGGGAAAGCTATATCGAGAAAGGCGTGATCACCGCCGCCGAAACCGTCAAGAAAATCACCAAGCAGCCCAGCATGAACGCACTGGGCTTCTGTGTGGGCGGCGTCATCCTCAACACCTCGCTGTGCGTGATGCAAGCCAAGGGCATCAAGCTGATCGACAGCGCCACCTTCATGACCTCGCTGGTCGACCATGAAGATCCGGGCGAGATCAAGGTCTTCATCGATGAAAAGCTGGTCGCCAGCCGCGAAGCCAAGCTGGCCAGCGGCGGCATCGTCAGCGGCAAGGAAATCGGTCGTACCTTTGCCAGCCTGCGCGCCAACGATCTGGTGTGGAACTACGTGGTCAACAACTACCTGCTGGGCAAGACCCCGGCTCCGTTCGACCTCTTGTACTGGAACAACGACGCCGTCGACCTGCCGCTGCCGATGCATACCTTCTTCCTGCGTCAGTTCTACCTGAACAACGCACTGGTGAAGAAAAATGCCATCACCCTGTGCGACGTGCCTATCGACATCAGCAAGCTGGATATTCCGCTGTACGTGTTTGCCGCCCGTGAAGACCACATCGTACCGTGGAAGTCGGCCTTCTCCGGCATCAAGTACATGACCGGTGCGCCGTCGCGCCGCTTCGTGCTGGGTGCCTCCGGCCACATTGCCGGTTCCATCAACCCGGTCACCAAGGACAAGCGCAACTACTGGGTAAATGAAAACCTGGTGGACGATCCGGAAGTCTGGCTGGAAAGTGCCGAAAGCCGTCCGGGTAGCTGGTGGAAGGATTGGGACGGCTGGCTGGCTCCGCAATCCGGCAAGAAGATTGCTGCACCCAAGACTGCCGGCAGCAAGGAGTTCCCGGCCCTGGTCGCCGCGCCTGGCACTTATGTCCTGGCCAAGGCCATGCCCAGCACGGTGGCCAGCCTGCAATAATCACCCGATGCCCGGCACACGCATGCCGGGCACATGCTCCTGACAGGGGCCCCCACCGCAAAACCATAACGGAGAGTTAGCTATGCAAGAAATCGTAATTGTTGC
>JAFANL010000080.1 GCA_019232735.1 Aquitalea sp.
ATGCCGCAGGCATCCAGCAGCGCCACCGTGCACAGCACGGCACAGCCCAGCGGGATGGTCACCCGTACGGCTTGCTGCCAGCCGCAGCTCAGCCACAGCAACAGCAGGATGGCCAGGCTGCCCAGCGAGGAGAACAGCAGCGCCTCATGGGTATAACTGTCGAAGATGGCGGTGGTCTCTTCCAGCAGGTCGATCACCGTCACCTGCCCCAGCTGCTGTGCCGCCAGTGCGGCCCTAACCTTGTCCAGCGCAATGTTCTCGCCGCTGGCCGGTCGCAGCGGCATCAGCACCAGATAGCTGTCCGGACGCTTGATCAGCATGGAATCCAGTAACACGCTGGCCGCACTGCCATGCAGGCTGGCGCGGGTTAGCAAAGGCTGCTGCCGACTGCGTTCCACATCGCCGACAAAACCTTGCAGCGCAGAGGCATCCAGCGGCAGGCCCTGGGTGGCGAGTGCCAGACGACGGGCCGTTTCCGCCGCGGCGGGCAAGGAGGCGCGGCGGGCTTGCTGCGTGGCCATGCTGGGCAGCAGCTCATCCGGGGTATGGAAGCCGCCGATCACATTCTGCCGGCTCAACTGTTGCAATACCCGGCGGCTGCGCTCGGCCAGTTGCAAGGCGCTTTCCTGATCCGGCGCGCTGAAGCTGGCAACGTAACGCATGTCGTTGCCACCCAGATCACCACGCAGTTCGGCATCCAGCTTGTTCTGCGCGGCCGAAGTGGAACTGAGCGCATTGAGCTGGCGGTTCCAGATGTCCTGCTGATGGAAAACCAGCACGGCGGCGGCGGCCAGCAAGGCCACGGCCATGACCCAGCGCATGCGGGTGAGAACATCCAGCCCCTTCTGCAATAGCAGGCCGGGGCCGGACAGATCACGCAGATTGAGACGCTGCGGCATCAGACCTGGCAGGATGTAGCGGGTGACCAGGGCCGCCGTCAGCAGGCCGCTGATGGAGTACAGGCCCAGCTGCGACAGGCCGGGAAAGCTGGAACACATCAGCGCGGCGAAACCGGTGACCGAAGTCAGCACCCCCAGCCGGATGGTGCGCCAGAAATGCGAGGGATTGCCACCACCGGCCCGCTGGATAAACAGGTAGATCGAATAATCGACAGCCTCGCCGATCAGGGTGGTGCCAAAGCCCAGCGTCAGGCCATGCACATGACCAAACCCCAGGCTGACGCTGGCAATGCCCACCAGCGCACCGGACACCACCGGAATCAGGCCCAGCAGCAATAGCGGCAGCGAGCGGTAAACCAGCAGCAGCAAGGCCACCACCAGCAAGGTTCCCAAGGTGGCCAGTCTTTCCACTTCCCCCTGAATGGTATTGCGCGAGGCCACCGAGATGACGCTGGTGCCGCTCATCACCAGCCGGGTATCGGCATGGCGTCCCGGCAGACTGGCAAAAGCCTGCTTCACCTCTTCCAGCGCCGCGGCCTGGGCATCGGTATTCAGGCCGGACTCCCCTAGTTGCAACAGCAACACCGCGCGTTTGCCATCACGTGACACCCAGATATCGTCGCTGGTGCTGGGTTGGTTTTCGCCGATGAACTGATCCAGGATCTGCAGGGTTTCGCCAGTAGGGTCACGCGGCAGGATTTTCTTGACGATCAGGCCCGCGTCGCCGGACATGGCATCCAGCGTGCCCTGGATGGCATCGTGCAGGCCGGTGACACTAAAGCGCTGCGGCGTCACCGCCGGGCTGAGCAGATAACGGTTGTCGAAGAAATACTGCTGGTCGCGCTGCTGGGTCTGGCGGTCGCCATTCTGCACCGAGGTAAAGCGCGGATTATGTGCCAGCTTGTCCACCAGCAAGCGTGACAGCCGGCCGCGTTCGGCCTCGTCGCTGCCTTCAATCCCCACCAGCACGATGCGGGCGATGGCACCGTCGCGCAGCTGGTCGATCAGCATCTGCTGCCGCGCACTGGGCAGCTTGGGCATGAAGGC
This sequence comes from Aquitalea sp., assembly GCA_019232735.1. Classification (GTDB taxonomy): domain Bacteria; phylum Pseudomonadota; class Gammaproteobacteria; order Burkholderiales; family Chromobacteriaceae; genus Aquitalea. The sequence continues at coordinate 1,947 of JAFANL010000080.1, forward strand.
GGACAGGTCGGCCACAAAGCGGGTCTGGCTGATCACCAGCACCGAGGCCAGCATGGCCGCCAGCCAGATCAGCAGCGCCGGTTTGAAAAGTCTTGATGTCATCGGGTGCTGGTAATGGTCATTTCCGAACGGTCACCATCGGCCTGCAGGAATTCGATGGCCTTCACCTGATTGCGGGCACCGGCAATGCGGATCTGGCTGATCACTTTCTGCATGCGCGGCTGGATGGGGGCCAGGCTCAACAGCCATTGCTCGCTGCCGCCGGACAATGCCGGGGTGTAATAGCGCTCCAGCGCGCTGCGGTCTCCGGACAGGGTGGCACGGATGCTTTCGACAAAGGCCGACACTTCCGGGCGATCGGCCAGGTTGACGCTCATCTTGCGGCCATCATTGCGCTCCAGCGTCAACTTGTTGCCCTCCAGCACCACAGCCTCCGGTTTGGGCTTGAGCGTGCGCTTTTCCAGCCGGTCCGGGGCGGTAAAGGCCAGTTCGCCGGAGGATTCCAGCGGCTGCTTGAGCATGGCGATGTATTTCTTTTCCACAAAGGTGGCGGTACCGGACTTTTTCTGCCCCAGCAGCTGCATCAGGTCGGCCAGCGAGAAATCCGCCGCCAGACAGAAACCGGAACTCAACAACAACAGCAGGCCGGCCAGGCTTGTGCTCATCTTGGATACGCGCATGATCTGTCTAGCTTTCATCCCAAAAATCGTAAAAATTGAACCAGTTGAACGGATAGGCCCGGCAATGCCGTTCCAGCGCCGCCACGTATTTGTCCAGCAAGGTTTCGATCGCGCTTGCGCGCTGCTGGCGCGACACGGTGGAAAAATCTTCCAGCAGCTCGAAATGCACCCGGTAGCGATGCCCGCCCAGATAGATGCCGGCCATGAAATACACCGGATGTTTGAGCATGACCGCCATGCGGAAGGGGCCACTGGGAAAGCGCGCCGGGGCGCCCAGCAGCATGCGGCTGAAATACTGGTCCGGCCCGACGGCACGGTCGGCCAGGATGCCCACCAGCGCGCCCTCTTCCAGCCGGCCATGCACCTTGAGCATGGCGTCCATGGTGCCCAGCGCAATGATATCCTGCTGCGCCGCCGGATTGATCGCCTGCAGGGCCTGGTTGATCTGGCGGGCATTTTCCGGATACATCGCCATGCTCATCTTCAGTTCCGGCCGGCTGCGCGCCATGGCACGCAAGACCTCGAAGCTGCCCAGATGCGCGCCGAACAGCAGCAGGCCCTGACCACTGTCGTAGTGGCGGTGCAAGGCCTCGGTTCCGGACAGGTCGATCTGGAAATCGTCAAACCGGTCGCGCAGCAAATAGACCCGGTCGTGGATGGTGGTGGCAAAGCTCAGCACATGACGGTAGATCTCGTGCCAGTGTGGCGGCCGCCCCAGGCAGCGGGTCAGATAGTCGCGTGAGGCCATGCGCGCCTTGCCGGCAAACAGCAGGAAATACAGCGCGATGCCGTACAGCACCAGCCGCGAGCAGCGCCGCCCCAGCAGGCAGGACAACGTGGACATGATGCGCAGCCAGAAGCGATTGCCACGCTCCCGCTGCTGCATCCACTGCGGCGTGGCCGCATCCTGACCGAGAGGCGCTTCGCTCACGCGGCCTGCCCTTCTGCGATGGCGAACTTGCCATCCGCCACCTTGCGCTGTTCATGAAACAGGGTAAAGGCCACGCTGGCGGCATCCTGCCGGTATTCCAGCCGCAGGCTTTCTCCCGGCGTCACCGGACTGTGAAACTTGGCCACCAGCAGCCCGCCCAAGACAAGCCCGCAAGCCGCGCTGATAGTCAGTTGGACCTGATCCAGCAGCACCACGCCCGGCAGGATGGGACGACCGGGAAAGTGGCCGGCATAGGCGGGATGATCGCTGGCGATGTGAAGCATGGCCTGCTGCATGTCTAGCTCCGTTCCGGCAGGTGTTGTGCGATCAGGGCCTGCAAGGTGCGGGCCAGTATCTTGCCGTTGCCATCGCGCGGCAGCGACTCGACAAACACGATATGACGCGGCAGGAATACCGCATCCACATGCTGGCGCAGGCCTGCCAGAATGGCGGCGCGGTCCAGCGTGGGTGCCACCACGAAGGCGGCCAGACGTTCGACCTCGGCATTGGCTGTGCGTTCCGGAATACAGAACACACCGTCCACCACACCGGGCAGGCCGGTCAGGGCGGCATTCAGGAAGGACAGCGAGCTGCGCTTGCCCGCCACATTGATCATATTGGCCTTGCGGTCCACCAGACGGAACTGCTGCGGGCTGAACAGCTCCACCGTGTCATTGAGCATTTGCGGGGTTTCATAAACCTCCCCCACCGCCCACAGCTCATCGTCACGCTGTTCCAGCGTGATGCCCTGCAAGGTTTGCCAAGTGGTTTCCACATCCGTCTCGCGGGTGGCTACCTGGCCGGTCTCGGTGGAGCCGTAGATTTCCAGCACCGGGCAGCCCAGCTGCTGGCGGGTTTGCGCCGCCAGTTCCACCGACAGCGGTGCCGTGGCCGACAGAATGACGGCGATCTGCGGCAGGCTGACCTCTGCTTCCAGCAGCTTGCGCAAATGGAAGGGGGTGATCACCAGCAGACGCGGTGCCGGCATCTCGGCCAGCGCACTGGCGATATCCGCCGGAAAAAACGGAATCTGCGTTGCCATCCGGCCACCGGCCAGGATGGGCAGCAGTACGCTGGATTCCAGGCCATACATGTGGCGGATGGGCACGGTGCCCACCACGGAACAAGCACCACCAGCCGCCCCCCATACCCGCTCGGCACCGGCCTGGATGGCCAGTTGCAAGCGACCAAAGGTCTTGAAGTGGGGCATCGGGGTACCAGTGGAGCCCGAGGTATACAGACAGGCCACCCGTTGGTCGAAAGCAATCAGCGGCATGGGCGTGTCTGCCATGGCCGCATGCGGCAACTGGCTGACCCGGAAGTACGGCAAGGCCGCGACCGGATTCTCCGGCTGATCCCCAAGGACCAGCAAACCCGCTTGTTCCGCCGTCACGGCGGCAATATGTTCGGGGGCAGCCGAATTGGGCAGCACGGTGACCATGCCACGGGCAATGGCGGCAAACAGGGCCACGGCAAACCAGTAGCGGTCGGCACACATGTTCAGCACCCGCTCTTGCTCGGGCAAAGCGGCAGCCAGGTTCATCACCTGGGCGTAAAAGCTCGCCCGGTCCACCGTTTTTCCGTCAACACAGGCAAACGGGGTGGAGGCATCAATCTCGGGCAGTAGCGGTATCAGCGTCATGGGCAGGGAAATGGAACATCGGCAGTGCGGGACTATTCGGCGCTGTCACGGCACTGCGTATATTTTCGATAGGACTGGATGGTCTGGGCAATGCTGAACGGCGGACTGTCCGGCAGGGCAAACTGACGGATCAGGTATTCGCCCCCAAACATCAGGCCCAGCGATACCGGTGTCAGCACGGCGGCAAACAAGGCCCAGTATGCCAGCGGAGCCAGCGCGAACAGGGACAGGGACAGCATGGCCGAGATGGCAAAATAGAGGGTCCAGGCCAGCGTGACCTTCCAGGTGTAGTGGAAGTAAGCGGCATCCAGCGGCTGGGCAATGGCGATGCGGGCAATGCGCGAGCACAGCGCGTCTTCATGTGCCCCCAGGGTACGGCCAAACATGATGCCCAGCCCGACCATGATGCCTACATGCTGCATCAGGTAGAACCAGGCGGCATGGGCCAACAGGGCATCCAGATTCAGCACGATGGCCAACAAGCCACTCAGGCACAGCAGCAGGGCTGGCCAGCGGAAGGAGGAATTCCAGCAAGCGCCCAGCACACCAAGGGTCAGCGGAGCCGCTCCCAGCAGCACGGCATAGGCCGGCGGCTGCGGGGAAGAGGACGCCATGTAATCCAGCAGCACATAAAGCAATGCCAGCAAAGCCAGCACCGCCAGGCGCAAAGTGCGCCATAAGCCGGTCATTTGCTGCGATGCTCGCGAATATAAGCAGCCAGTTTGCGCAGCGAGGCAAAAATGGCGGAATTATCTTCGTTATCCGCTTTCATTTGCACGCCATATTGTTTCGACATGACCAGAGCGATTTCCAATATATCGATGGAATCAATACCCAGTTCATCTCCATACAAGGGGGCGTCAGGAACAATTTCGCTCGCGGCGATGTCAAGATTCAGCGCGGAAACGATCAGTCCGGCGATTTCGCTTTCAAGTGCCAGATCCGGCTCGATATGATTGGGGGATTGTTGTGCCATGATTTTGCAAAAATTCAGTTCTGGTTTAGGAGAATGTGCCGGTAATCGCCAATGTCACACAGTTTCGGTATCATCGCCGCTCGCATGAATGCTTGACTGCGAATGCTTACCTGGAATGGACATTGTTACCGGATTGCCGACATTGCCGGCAGCCGAAAAATGATGCGGGAGTATAACAATATGACTGCCTGCGTGCCACAAGCTGAAACGGACATATTCCAGAAATATCAAAGAGGTGTTTTGAACGTGGGCATGACAAACCACAGCAGCAAAGCCGGTATTCTGGAAACGGTATTTACCCGTTTCTGGTTCAAGATGTTCGGCACCATGGGCTTTACCCTGGTTTTTTTTATTGCCTATGTTTATCTGCTGCACCACCCTGCCGCACCGGTAATCATCGTGCCGACCACCCGCCTGGACGGGCTGGTCACGTTCCAGCCCTGGGCGCTGCCAATCTACCTGTCGCTGTGGGCCTATGTGTCCCTGCCACCGGTACTGATGCATTCACACCGTGAAATCGTGGCCTATGGCTTCAAGGTGGCCCTCCCCTGCCTGACCGGCCTGGCCATCTTCTATTTCTGGCCCAATGCCATTGCCCCGGCCGCGATCGACTGGCAGCAATATCCCGGGGTGGCCTTTCTGAAAAACGTCGACACCGCCGGCAATGCCTTTCCTTCATTGCACGTGGCCACCGCCGTGTTTTCCTGCCTGTGGCTGCACTGGCGCCTGCAAGGGCTGCAATGGGGACGTACCGTACAATGGGTCAATATCATCTGGTGCCTGGCCATTGCCTATTCCACCATGGCGGTCAAGCAGCATGTGGCCCTGGATGTGCTGGCCGGCACCCTGCTGGGCGTGCTGTCCGCCCTGCTCTGCGGCCTGAAAAACCACGCACAGATGCCCAAGCCGCAGGCTGACCGCTGAAAGCGGCAGCCCGCACGCCGGCATCTTCTCACCCTGTCATCTCAGCCATTGTCCGCATCATGAGTCCAGATACCCGTTTACAGTTTTCCCAATGCAAACCCGATCAAGCGCCGCTACACCCGGAGTACATTCTGGGCATGTGCAGCCTGGGCGCAAACGCCAGCGGGCTGGCCTGGCCGGTGCAAGCGGTACTGACACCGCTGCTTGGCGCAGAATCGACAGCCGAGCGGGAATACTGGTACAGCAGCCAGCCGGTGCGCCGCGGGCAGTTTCACGATATCTGTTTCAGCCGTAACGATGAGCTGCTGTTCGGGGTGATCACGCTGGATGAACAGCACGTCACTGCCAGCAGCGGCACGGCATTGCAATGTGCCGCCGAGCAGGCATACCGCCAGCTGTTTGCCTTGCTGGAAGCCGAGGGATGTCGCCATCTGTGGCGCGTCTGGAACTACATTCCGCGCATCAATGCCATCGAGCAGGGGCTGGAACGCTACCGGCAGTTCAATATTGGTCGCCACCAGGCCTTTTCCGCCTTCGAGCGCCCGGTGGACAGCAGCCCGGCGGCCTGCGCGCTGGGCGTGGCCACGGGGCCGCTCAGCATTGCCTTTCTGGCGGCAGATCATGCGGCGCAAGGCCTGGAAAACCCGCGCCAGATCAGCGCTTTTGCCTACCCGAGACAATATGGTCCACGCAGCCCCACCTTCAGCCGTGCCGCCATGGCACGTCAGGCCGGACAGGACATCCTGTTCATCTCCGGCACCGCCAGTATTGTCGGCCATGACACCGTGCATCCGGGAGATGTCGCCGCCCAGACCCGGGAAACCATGGCCAATATTGCGGTCCTGGTGGCAGAGGCCAACCGCCATCGGCCCGGTAGCCCTTTCGCCTTGGCACAGCTGGATTATCGCGTCTATATCCGCCACCCAGCCGATTACCCGCTGGTGCGCCAGATCCTGGAACAGCAGGTCGGGCCAGCCCTGCGTGCCAGCTATGTGCAGGCCGATGTCTGTCGAGATGACTTGCTGGTGGAAATCGAAGCCCAGGCCTTCAGCCCGGACTGATTGCTCCCCGTGGGCGAATGCCGCTAGCGGGATTGCTTGCGGTACATCATGGGGCTTGGTGTGGCCGGAGCAGCGGGGATCAGCTGTACATGGCCATGGCGCACTCCGGTTTCGGCGATGACCGAGCGGGCAAAGCGCTCCACCTCGACACTGTCACCCCGCAGGATCACCGTTTCGATACAGTCATCGTGGCTGATGTGGGCATGCATGGTGGCAACGGCAAGATCATGGTGGTCATGCTGCAAACCAGTCAGCCGCGACGACAGTTGACGCTCGTGGTGGTCGAACACATAGCTCAATACCGCCACGCAAGGCCCGCCACTTTCGCCGGCCAGATTGTCCTCGCCCAGTTCGCGCCGCAACAGGTCGCGCACCGCTTCCGACCGGCTGCTGTAACCACGGCGCGCCATCAGCTCATCAAAAGCCTGTGCCAGCTCGTCGCTGAGGGAAATCGTCACTCTTTGCATGTCCACCTCCAGAAAAACAGAGGCAGAGCATAGCAGAGGATGCCACCCGGCCGACGCTTAACCGGGCCGCCCTCTGCCAGGGCCGGTGGCGGCAAACTGGCGTCACCATGACACATGTCATACTCGTGCCGCAGGAAAAATGCGATATTAGGCAACCAAGCCATGCTGCGCACCGCCAAGCGGCAGGATAGCGCAGAGCATGCCCATCCGGCATTGCCCTCCCGGCCCCGGGAACAGCGGGCGCTGCGCACAGGCCACCCTGGCTCGCATCAATCGCCATCAGAGTGTGCGGCAGATAAAAACGACAGGAATCCCCCATGCACATCAAGCAGCTTTGTCTCCGCGATAGCCGGCTGCTGGCCGATCAGCTGCCTGCACTGGCCGCCATCGACCCACAATTGCTGCTGGTGTTTGCTGCGCCAGATTTTTTTGCGGATGCCAGCAACAGCACCCGTTTACAGACCGCCCTGCCCGGCTGCGTCTTGCTGGGCTGCTCCACCGCTGGCGAAATTTCCAGCCAGGGGGTGGAAGACCACGCCCTGGTGCTGACCGCCATCCGGTTTAGCCATACCCGCGTACAAGCGGCCACCACCTTGCTGCATGACATGGCCGATTCACGTGCCGCAGGCGCAAGGCTGGCACGCCAGCTGGACACCAATGCGCTGCAACTGGTGCTGGTTCTGGGCCAGGGTGTGGCCATCAATGGCAGTGCCATGCTGGAAGGCATGCGCAGCGTGCTGGGTTCACACTTGCCCATTGTCGGCGGCCTGGCGGCGGACGACGCCGCCTTCCGGCGCACCTTTACCCTGGGGCCCCAGGGAAGTTCCGATCACGCCCTGGTGGCCGTCGGCCTCAGCGGGCAGCAGCTGCGTCTCGGGCACGGTTCTTTTGGTGGCTGGAGCACCTTCGGCCCGGTCCGCAAGGTCACGCGCTGCCACGACAACATCCTGTACGAACTGGATGGCGCTCCGGCGCTGGAAGTCTACAAGCGCTATCTGGGTGAGTACGCTGCCGACCTGCCCGGCTCCGGCCTGCTGTTTCCGTTTTCCATGCTGGGAGATGATCTGCAGGAAACCGGCATCATCCGCACCATCATGGGCGTGGATGAAGAGCAAGGCAGCATCACCCTGGCCAGCGAGCTGGAAACCGGCTGCCACCTCAAGCTGATGCATGCCAGTACCAACAGCCTGGTACAAGGTGCCGAGGCCGCAGCCAGCGCCGCCTGCCAGCCACAGGACGCCAGCGGTGACAGTCTGGCTATACTGGTCTCTTGCGTTGGACGCAAACTGGTCATGGGCGACCGGGTGGATGAGGAAATCGAGGCAGTGACCGACGCGCTGGGCAGTGCCACCGTGCTGGCCGGCTTTTATTCCAATGGTGAAATCAGCCCCTTCGCGCCCGGCCAGCCCAGCCGGCTGCACAACCAGACCATGACCATCACCACGCTGTTCGAAACCGGGGAGTCGGCCGATTGCACGGCACACTCGCTGCAGGCGCAGGCGACAGGGACTTCATGCAAAACATTCTGATGCGCCAGCTACGGCGCACAATGGGGATTGCCGATGCCGGCCAGTTGCAACAGCTGCTGGCCGACTTTGCCACACTAGCCGACAGTGGCCAGCTCCCCCCGCAGCAGGCGCAGGCCCTGAAAGGCTTGGCCGGACTGCTGGAGCGCATCGACAACACCTATGACCAGCAAGAACGCGATATCAGCCTGCGTAGCCGCAGCCTGGAGCTGAGCTCGGGTGAGCTGAGCGCGGCCAACCAGAAATTGCAAAGCGAGCTGGGCAAGCGCGAGCATGCCATCCGCCGCCTGCAGGAAACCGTGCGGCTGCTGCAACACCAGGCTGGTATGGCCGACAGCCAGGCGGCCGGGGATGACCTCGAAGACCTGATCAGCGTGGTAGCCGAACTGGTGCAATACCGCCAGCAAGGCCAGCAGGCCATCCGTGAGGCACAGCGGGCGCTGGAGAACCAGAAATTTGCCCTCGACCAGCACGCCATTGTCAGCGTCACCGACCGCAACGGCATCATCACCTATGCCAATGACAAATTCTGCCAGATCAGCGGTTACAGCCGGGAAGAGCTGCTGGGCAACAGTCACAATCTGGTCAATTCCGGCCTGCATCCGGCCAGCTTCTTCAGCGAAATGTGGCGCTGCATCAGCAGCGGCAAGGTATGGACCGGGGAAATCCGCAACCGCACCAAGAACGGCAGCCTGTACTGGGTGGCCGCCACCATCGTGCCCTTTGCCGATGAAGGTGGACGGCCCAGCCAGTATGTCGCCATCCGCACCGACATCACGGCCCGCCATGAAGCCAGCGCCCATCTGCAAGAGCAGCTGCACTTTGTCGAGGAGCTGCTGGAAGCCATGCCGCTGCCCATCTACGTCAAGGATCCGCAGCTGCGCTATCAGCGCATGAATCGCGCCTTTGAAGAGTATTTTTCCGTCTCGCGCCAGGACTTCATCGGCAAGACCTCGACCGAACTGCTGCTGCCGGAAGTGGCGGCCTACCACCAGTTGCTGGATCAGGAGCTGCTCAGCCAGGTAACACGCCAGAGCTATGAGGCCAGCGTACGCCGCTTCGACGGCGAAACCCGCGACGGCATCGTGCACAAGGCCACCTTTACCCGGCCGGACGGCTCCATCGCCGGGCTGATCGGTGCCATTGCCGACATCACCGAGCTGAAGATCCTGGAGCGTGAATCGCGTCAGGCACGGGAAGTGGCCGAAGCCGCCAACCGCTCCAAGAGCGAGTTCCTGGCCAATATGAGCCACGAAATCCGCACCCCGATGAACGGCATTCTCGGCATGACCGAACTGACGCTGGACACCGACCTCAACCGCGAACAGCGCGAATACATGTCGGTGGTGAAGTCCTCCACCGAAGCCCTGCTCACCGTCATCAACGACATCCTCGACTTCTCCAAGCTGGAAGCCGGCAAGATGACCATTGAGGAAACCGCTTTCGAACTGGAAGCGGTACTGGGCAGCACCATGAAGAACATCGCGATGCGGGCTGAGAAAAAAGGGCTGGAACTGGCCTGCCGCATTGCCCCGGATATTCCGCCGGTGCTGGCTGGCGATCCGGGCCGGCTGCGCCAGATCCTGCTCAATCTGCTGTCCAATGCCATCAAGTTCACCAGCCAAGGCGAGGTGCTGATCCGGACCTCCTTGCTGGAGCAGGACGGCAACACGGTGCTGGTCAAGTTCTCGGTCAGCGATACCGGCATCGGCATTGCCCGCGACAAGCAGGAAAGCATTTTCGAAGCCTTCGTGCAGGAAGACAGCTCCACCACCCGCAAATATGGCGGCACCGGGCTGGGGCTTTCCATCTGCAAGCGCCTGGTCTCGATGATGCACGGCCAGATGTGGCTGGAAAGCCAGCCAGGCCACGGCAGCACTTTCCACTTTACCGTGCGCTTTGCCAGCGTGGCCGCAGAGCGCCTGCCGCGTCCGCTCAGCCCGCAAGCGCTGTGCGGCCTGCGCGCCCTGATCATCGATGACAACCAGATCAATCGCGACATCCTGCAAGAAACCCTGGGTAACTGGGGGGTGGAAACCGAGCAGGCGGAATCCGGCAGCCACGGCATTGCCATGCTGCAAGCCGCCGCTCCGGGCTATTCCTTTGTCGTGCTGGACGGCATGATGCCGGAAATGGACGGTTTCGAAACGGCACAGCGCATCCATGCCCTGCAACTGGCCACGCCACCGGTACTGATCATGCTGTCTTCAGCCGGCAACCATTCCGCCACCCAGTATCGCGATGCCGGCATCCGCTACCATATCGCCAAGCCGGTATTGCAGTCCGAATTACACGAAGCCATCCTGCAAGCGCTCGGTGCCACTCCTCCGCCACGGCAAGCCCCGGCCAGCCACAAGCCGACAGCGGCCATGCATGGCGGGCTGCACATCCTGGTGGTGGAGGACAATCAGGTCAACCAGCAATTGGCGGTCAGCCTACTCAGCCGCTGGGGCCACCATGCCACCCTGGCCGAAGACGGCCAGCAGGCGCTGGCACTGCTGGCGACCCACCGTTTCGATCTGGTCTTGATGGACATGCAGATGCCGGTGCTGGGCGGTCTGGAAGCCACCCGCCGCTATCGCCTGAGCGAGCCGGAGGGCGAGCACCTGCCCATCATCGCCATGACTGCCAACGCGCTGCAAGGTGATCGCGAGCACTGCCTTGCCGCCGGAATGGATGATTACCTGTGCAAACCGGTGCGCGCCAGCGAGCTGCAGCAGCTATTGCAACGTTATGCCCGCAGCGATAGCGCAGCCGCCTTCGACTATGCCACCAGCCTGCGGCGACAAGACCAGGAAGTCATCGACATCGTGGCCGACAGCTTCATCACCACCTTCCCGCGTGAAATGACCAGCCTGCGCGAAGCCGTGCAACAGCAGGATCGCGAACGGCTGAAACGGGTCGCCCATACCCTGAAGGGCAATGCCGGCCTGTTCGGTGCCGACCCCATGGTGCAGGCCGCCGCCAGTCTGGAGGCTCAGGCCGACACGGCCGAAGTCCCGACCCTGTTACCGCTGATCAACACGCTGGAGCAGCAGTTTTCCCTGCTGCACGCAGCCTTGCTGCACCGGCCCCCGCCGGGGGCCTGAATGACGGTCTTCTAACGGGTATACCAGCCCACCGGCCCCGGCTGCAGATTGATGTTGACCTGCTTCACCTGCTGGTATTCCAGCAGGCCGTTGACACCCAGATCACGGCCGTAGCCGCTCATCTTGTAACCGCCCCACGGCGCTTCGTTGAAGGTGGGGTTGTAGCAGTTGATCCAGGTCACCCCGGCGCGGATTTCCTTCACCACCCGCAAGGCGCGGGCACCATCGGTGGTAAACACCGCGCCGGCCAGGCCATAGGGCGTGTCATTGGCCATGGCAATGGCCTCGGCTTCGCTGGTGAAGGTCTGGATGGCCACCACCGGGCCGAAGACTTCTTCGCGCACGATATCCATGTCGCGGCTGCAATTGTCAAAGATGGTGGGCCGCACAAAGTAACCGCTGGCGCATTCGCCCTCGACATAGCGCTCGCCACCGCACACCAGCGTGGC
>JAFANL010000104.1 GCA_019232735.1 Aquitalea sp.
TGCAGCAAAGCTTTCAGGACATTCGGCGCAGCATCGAAGCGGTGGATCAGGATATCGAAGGCATGGCCACCAATACCGGCGAGATCGCGCGCAGTTCCGAGGTGCAGAGTGAAGCCGCCGCCGCCATGGCTGCTGCCATCGAGGAAATGACCGTCAGCATCAACCATGTATCGGATCGTGCCTCAGAGGCCAGTGAGCAGACTCGTGCCGCAGGTCACACCGCCACGCAGGGTGGCCAGGTCATCACGGCGACAGTGGATGGTATTACCCAGGTCTCTGCCTCCATCCGTGAGGCCGCTGCCCATATCACGCAATTGCAGGAAGACAGCAAGACCATTGCTATCGTGATGGGCATCATCAAGGATATTGCCGAACAAACCAATCTGCTGGCATTGAACGCAGCCATCGAAGCGGCCCGCGCCGGCGAGATGGGCCGGGGCTTTGCCGTGGTGGCTGACGAGGTCCGCAAGCTGGCCGAACGCACGGCAAAATCCACCACGGAGATTTCCTCCGTGGTCAACAAGATGCAGCAAGGTACGCAAGAGGCCGTCAACAGCATGGAACGGGTGGTGGAACGTGCCAACCGCGAAGCGGACAGCGCGCGCGAGGCCAATGGCGCCATCGGCCAGATCCAGAACAATACCCATCAGGCCATGGCGCTGGTGCATGAAATTTCTGGCAGCATCGCCGAACAAACCAGCACCAGCACCACCATTGCCCAGCGGGTAGAACAGATCGCGCAGATGGCCGAAGAAAACTCTTCCGCCGCCAGCAGCTCGGCCGACGCCGCTCACCAGTTGCATCAGCAAGCCCGTGCCATCCTGGGCACGGTGGCGCAGTATCAGGTTTGAGACACTCCGCCGCAGGCCACACTCAGCCCAGGTGGGTGTGGCGTTCCGGCCGGGCCACGGTCTCCATTTCCGCCAGGCCCTGCAGGATGCCGCAGGCATCCACGCCCTGCTCCTGCTGGCAGCGCTGGCGCAAGGCATCCAGCTGCACCTTCAGCTGAGTCAGTTCGGTAATGCGCACGTCCACATGCCGGATATGCGCATCCAGCAGATCGTTGACGCCACCACAGTCACTGCCGGGGGCCTCCATCAAGGCCAGTAGCTGGTGAATCTCTTCATGTGTCATGTCCAGCGCGCGGCAATTGCGCACAAAACGCAGGCGTTCCAGATGGCGCTGGCCATAACTGCGATAATTGTTGGCACTGCGGTCGGCCACGGGCAACAGCCCTGCTTTTTCGTAAAAACGCACTGTTTCTGCCGTGCAACCTGCCTGCAAGGCCAGATCTCCGATTTTCATCCGCACTCTCCCTTACTTAGGGCTTGACCCTGTAGTTGCTACAAGGTGTTTACTGTAAGCCAACGACGCGCAGGAGACCAGCATGAACACCTCGTCCCACACTCATCAACAACATTCGCATGATCAGCATGGCCATGGCTGCCAGCATGATCACCATCATCACGACGATCATCACCACCACGATCACCGCCATGGTGAGCACGATCATGGCGATCACGATCACCAGCATGCTGACAGCCACGCACATAGTGGCAAGGGCTGCTGCACAACCGCGGCACCGATATTGCAGCAGCTTGCGACGGCACAGCTTGTCGGTGACAGGCAGCGTACCCCCATTCGCATCCTGCAGATGGACTGCCCGACCGAAGAGGCCTTGATCCGTAACAAACTGGGGGGCATGACGGAGGTACACGCGCTGGAATTCAACCTGATGCAACGGGTGCTGACCGTCGTGCATGGCCCGCAGGCCCTGCCGGATATCCTGCTGGCGCTGCGTGGTTTGGGTTTTCAGCCCGAGACCAATGACATCGCCAGCGCGGCGCCACAACGGCCGCAAGCCTGGTGGCCCTTGTTGCTGGCCGGTATCGCTGCCGGAGCAGCGGAGGCCATGAGCTGGCTGCAGCAGCCGGAATGGCTGGCCGCTTGCCTGGCACTGATCGCGGTATTGACTTGTGGCCTGTCCACCTACAAGAAAGGCTGGATTGCGCTGCGCAATCTGACCCTGAACATCAATGCGCTGATGAGCATTGCCGTCAGTGGTGCCTTGCTGTTGGGTCAATGGCCGGAGGCAGCCATGGTGATGGTGCTGTTCACCCTGGCCGAGCGCATCGAAGCGCGCTCGCTGGACCGGGCCCGCAATGCCATTGCCGGCCTGTTGCAACTGACGCCGCCACAAGCCACGGTGCACCAGCAGGACGGCAGCTGGCAAGCCATGCCGCTGGCGGATATTGCCATCGGGCGTGTGGCGCGCGTCGCGCCAGGTGAACGCATTGCCCTGGACGGGATGATCATGGCCGGCAGCTCCAGCATCAACCAGTCCGCCATGACCGGAGAAAGCCTGCCGGTAGAAAAATCCGTGGGGGATCAGGTCTATGCCGGTACCTTGAATGAGAGTGGCTCTTTCGAATACCGCATTACTGCCGCCGCCAGTGACACCATGCTGGCCCGCATCATTCATGCGGTGGAACAGGCCCAGGGTAGCAAGGCCGCGACGCAGCGCTTTGTCGATCAGTTCGCCCGTATCTACACGCCGACTGTCTTTCTGCTGGCACTGGCTGTCGCCATCCTGCCCCCGCTGCTGATGGCTGCCAGTTGGCACGACTGGGTTTACAAGGCGCTGGTACTACTGGTGATAGCCTGCCCTTGCGCGCTGGTCATTTCCACGCCGGTCACCATTGTCAGTGGTCTGGCCGCTGCTGCGCGGCACGGCATCCTGATCAAGGGCGGGGTGTGGCTGGAACAAGGTCGCCATTTGCGCTGGCTGGCGCTGGACAAAACCGGCACCATCACCCACGGCAAGCCAGAGCAAAGCGACTATATCCCGCTGTGCGAAACTGAAGCTGACGCACAGGACTATCGCCGCCTGGCCGCCAGCCTGGCCGTGCGCTCCGACCATCCCGTGTCACAAGCACTGGCAAGAGCCGCCAGCCGGGATGGCATTGTGGCGCAGGAAGTCAGCCAGTTCACCGCCCTGCCCGGCCGTGGCGTCCAAGGCCGACTGGCTGATCAATTGCTGGTGCTGGGCAATCACCGCCTGGTTGAGGACATGGGTTTGTGCTCCCCAGCGCTGGAAGCCCGCCTGCAAGAGCTGGAAGCACAAGGCAAGGGCGTGGTGATCCTGATGAACCAGGAAGGTCCCCTGGCCTTGTTTGCCGTGGCTGACACCGTCAAGCCCGGCAGCCAGGCCGCCATTGCTGCATTAAAGCAGCTGGGGGTCAGGACCATCATGCTCAGCGGTGACAATCAGCCCACGGCCAGTGCCATTGCGGCCCAGGTGGGCATTGATGAAGCAAGAGGCAATCAGCTGCCGCAAGACAAGGCCGCGGCGCTTGCCGCGCTATACGGCAAGGGGCAGGTCGGCATGGTTGGGGATGGCATCAACGATGCCCCGGCGCTGGCACAGGCCGATATCGGATTTGCCATGGGGGCCATGGGCTCGGACACGGCGATTGAAACGGCCGACGTTGCCCTGATGGATGATGATCTGGGCAAGATACCCGCCTTTATCCGCTTGTCGCAGGCCACGCATGCCATCCTGGTGCAAAACATCGTGCTGGCCCTGGGTATCAAGGCGATTTTCCTGCTGTTGACACTGCAAGGATCGGGCAGCATGTGGATGGCGGTTTTTGCCGATGTTGGTGCCAGCTTGCTGGTGGTTGGCAATGGCCTGCGCCTGTTGCGCAAATAGCCGCTTTGACTGACAGGCCGCGTGCCAACACGTGTGCACGCGGCCTGACTGCCGATTATCTGGCCAAGGTCAAAGAATGGCGGGTTAAGCCTGGCAAAGACTGCAGCAAGGACTGTTGCTTCGTTTATGATGAAGCACTGTCGACAACACCGCTTGCAGCCTGAAAGCGCCGCCAATGAATACGC
>JAFANL010000118.1 GCA_019232735.1 Aquitalea sp.
CAATGACCAGATGCTGGATACGCTCTGGTTGTACAGATAACGCGACTCCAGCGCGATGGGGGTCAGCTGCGCCAAGGCCTCCGGCTGCGACAGACCGCTGGCCTGCGACACCGCCTGTGCCACAGCGGCCAGACTAAAGGCGGCATTGATAGCGGTGACATAGCCTTTGGTGGTCATGGCGCGACTGGGGAAGCTGCCATCCACCAGAGTCTGAATGGCCGCCGGACGACCTTGTGCCAGCGACTTGCCAAACTGCGGCGGAATCACCAGCACCACCCGCACCGCACCAGAGCCGATCAGCCGCCCGGCGTCGCGCTCATCACCGGCATAGCCGCGAAACTGGAAATAGCGCGAGTCGATAAAGCGGTAGGCATAGTCACGGCTGGCGGCGCTATGATCGTGATCCACCACCGCAAAGGGAATGTTTTCCACATCCAGCGACAGACCGTAGCCAAACAACAGCATCAACAAGGCCGGCACCACGAAGGCCAAGGAGAAGAACAGCCGGTCACGCACGATCTCTCGCCATTCCTTGCCGGCAATGGCCAGCACGCGTTGCAGATTCATGGCCTACCTTTCTGTGCGGCTTTTTCCGCTTCCAGCTGGCTGACGCGCTGCACGAATACGTCTTCCATGGCGATGGGGCGTGGCTGCGGTGTGGCGCTCACCCCCAATGTGGGCAGCAGCGTGCTCAGCCGTTCCAGCTCCGGAGTCAGAATGTGCAGCGCAGTGCCATAAGGCGACACATGCGGAAAGCCGGCTGCGCGCAAGGGCTGCACCAAGGCGGCAGCATTGTCGGCACGAATCTGGTATAGCTGACCCGCCTCGGCCAACACCTGTTGTTTCATTGCTTGTGGCGAGGCATCCGCCACCACCCGGCCGGCAAACATCAGTGCCAGATGGTCGCAATGCTCGGCCTCGCTCATATAGTGCGTGGTCACCAGCATGGCCACCCCATCCAGCCGCGACAGGCGGAACAGGATGTCCCAGAAAGCACGCCGGCCAATGGGATCGACCCCGCTGGTGGGCTCATCCAGAAACAACACCCGTGGCTGATGCACCAATGCACACCCCAGCGCCAGCCGCTGGCGCAGTCCCATGGGCAGGGTGGCCGCCAGATCGTTTTCGTGACCATGCAGGCCGGCCATATCCAGAATCCATTGCAGGCGTGCCGCACACTGCCGGCGATCCAGTCCGTAGATGCCGGCATACAGGCGGATGTTTTCCACCACACTCAGATCCAGATACAGGGAAAAGGCCTGCGACATATAACCGATACGCGACTTGATCAGCGCACCGGCCCGCTGCATCTCCGCCCCGGCCACCCGCCCCTGCCCACTGCTGGGCGGCAGGATGCCGGTGAGCATCTTGATGGCCGTGGTCTTGCCCGCCCCATTGGCCCCCAGCAGGCCGAAGATTTCGCCCTGCCGCACCTGGAAGCTGACATCCCCCACCGCGACAAAATCACCAAACCGCTTGCTGAGCCCACGGGCTTCGATCGCCAGTTCACCAGCATCAGCCGTCATCGTCGACGCAGCCAGTGCCGCCAAGGTGTCTGCCTGCGGCGCGGCGCTGGCAATCCGCCCCAGCATGGCGACGAATACGTCTTCCAGCTCTGGCTCTAACACATCCAGCTGCGGGCAATCCAGCCCCTGCAGCAAGCCGGCCACTTTTGCACCGGCCTGTGCCGGAGCCAGTTCCGGGACGAACAGGCGGATATCCGGCCCCATGGCCTCGCATTGCGTAAATGTCGCACTCAACCGTTGCATGGCCTCCAGTTGCGGCGCCGCCCGACATTGCACGATGCTGCCCGGGGCATGCTGCAGGATTTCAGCCGGGCTTCCCTCGGCCAGCGTCCGCCCCTGATGCAGCAGGCTCATGCGATTGAAGCGGCTGGCCTCATCCATATAGGCGGTGGACACCAGTGCCGTCAGCCCCTGCTCTGCGATCAGCGCGGCCAGAATGGCCCAGAAGTCGCGACGTGATACCGGGTCCACCCCAGTGGTGGGTTCGTCCAGAATGATCAGCTGCGGGGCGTGAATCAGGGTACATACCAAGCCCAGCTTCTGTTTCATGCCACCGGACAGCTGCTTCATCGGCCGCTGGCGAAAGGCGGCCAGCCGGGTGATGGCCAGCAACTGCTCCTTGCGTGCAGCCGCCACCTCACGTGGCACCAAGCGCAGGCGGGCGAAGAAATCAACGTTTTCCTCGACAGACAGATCGCCATACAGATTCTGCCCCAGCCCCTGCGGCATCAGGCCAATGCGGTCCTTGATGGCTTCGGCGCTACGTTCGCTGTCCAGCAAGTGGCCAAACACTTCCAGCTCACCCTGCTCGTAGGACAGCACCCCGGCCACCGCCTTCATCAGGCTGGACTTGCCGGCACCGTCCGGACCAATCAGCCCGTACAGCTCGCCACGCCGGACTTCGACATCCAGTCTGCTCACTGCCTGATGGGCGGCATAACGCTTGCCAAAGCCACGCGCCCGGATAATGGTGTCGCTCATGGCTACCAGCGCGGCGCCTGCCAGGCCACGCCATCCTTCCAGCGAATCACGGCATCAGCCGGCAGACCGGGGGTCAGTCGCAGATCGGGATTGCTGGCCAGTGTCAGCTTCACGGCATACACCAGCTTGACGCGCTCGTCCGGGGTCTGCACTTCCTTGGGGGTGAATTCGGCGCGGGCCGCAATATGGCTGACCGTGGCGGCAAAGGGATGCTGCGGGAAGGCATCGGTACTGATCTGCGCCGGCAGACCCAGGCGGATTTTACCGCTCTGGTTTTCCGGCACATACACCTTGAGATACAGGCGGTTGAGATCGACGATTTCCAGCACGGCACCACCCCCCGCCACCACCTCGCCCGGTTCACGCAGACGATTGCTGACCATGCCGCCGGAGGGTGCTTTCAACTGGAGCTCCTGCAATACCGCGCCGGCTTCGGCCACGGCGGCCTCGGCCTGATGCGTCTGCTGTCTGGCCTGCTCACGCAGGGTGCGGGCACTGACCGCCGCCAGCTGCATCTGCTCGGCATGCATGCGGTCGACCGAGCCACGCGCCAGCAAATCGGCAAAGCGGGCAGCGTCCTTGTCGGCCTGGGCGGCAGCCGCCGCCGCACGTTGCTGCTGCGCCTGAGCCGCCGCCAATGCCGCGCGGGCGGCACTCAGCCGGGCACTGACTTCTTCCGAGCCCAGTGTCGCCAGCAACTGACCGCTGTTGACCATATCTCCTTCGCGCACCCGCACCTCGACCAGTCGGCCCGGATACTTTGTCGCCACCAGCACGCTATCCCCTTCCAGCCGGCCATTGGCCTGGATCAGCCCATCCGGCAGCCCACGATCACGCGATTGCCAGATGCCATAACCCAGTGCACCGGCCAGCGCCAGCACCACGCCAGCAATCATCAGCTTGCTCTTGTTCATGTCACAACTCACCGATGGCCCGTTGCAGACGCACCACCGCCAGGGCATGGTCGTAACGGGCATTGAAAAGATTGCGCTGGCTATCGGCGCGACGCGCCTCGGCGGCCAGCACTTCGGTCTGATTGGCCAGACCGTTGCGGTAACGGTCGCGCTGAATGGCCAGATACGCATCGGCAGACTGCACGGCGGCCTCGGCCACCGTGATGCGTGCCGCTGCCTCGACCTGCTGGCTGTAGCTGCGCTGCACGTCCAGCTGGATCAGCGATTGTGCATCGCGCAGCTGTTCGTCCACCGCCATGGCCTGTTCGCTGACGCTGCCGGCACGGGCGCGGATCAGGCCGCTGTCGAACAGGCTCCAGCTCAGCCCCACGCCGACCGAGCCCACGCCCTTGTTCACCAGATAGGGATTATTCAGATAACTGTATGCGGCATAAGCCCCCACTTGCGGCAGGCTTTCCGCGCGCACGCTGCGGGCGCTGGCCTGCAAGGAAGACGACCACTCGGCCAGGCCGGCCAGCTCCGGACGCTGGCGCAGGGCCTCGGCTCGCAACTGTGGCAAGG
Organism: Aquitalea sp.; assembly: GCA_019232735.1. Classification (GTDB taxonomy): domain Bacteria; phylum Pseudomonadota; class Gammaproteobacteria; order Burkholderiales; family Chromobacteriaceae; genus Aquitalea. The sequence continues at coordinate 3,983 of JAFANL010000118.1, forward strand.
CGCGCTGCTCCGCCGGCAGCGCCAGTTCATCCGGCGCGGCCGGCTGATTGAAGTCACGCCCCAGCAGGCGGTTGTAGGCAGCCTGGCTGAGGCTTTCCGCTTCAGCAGCGACAATCTGCTTTTGCCGGGCATCCGCCACAGCCAGTTCGGCCCCCAGCACATCGCCACGTGCCACCACGCCCTTGCGGAAGAAATTGTTCACGTCACGCTGGTAAGACTGCAGGCTGGCCAGATATTGCTCCGCCACCGTTGCTGCATGCCGGGCGCGCAGCACATTGAAATAGGCTTCAGCCACTTGCAGCTTGAGCTCCTGACGCGCCGTGTCCTGCGCGTAGCGGCTGGCATCGGTGGCGGCGGCAGCTGCCTGCTGCAAAGCCGTCAATTTGCCGCCGGTATACAGCGGCAAACTAAGCCTGGCATTGGCAAAACGTACATCCCGCTCACTCAGCGGCGCATCAACCGTACTTGGCAGCCGTGCGGCCAGTGCACCCAGCCCCTGGGTCAGCGGGCTGATATCCAGTCGGGCGGTGGGGGTGCTGTCCAGTTGGCTGACACCGGCATCAACCGTCAAGGCCGGCCCTGCCGCAGCGTGGCTGGCAGCCTCCTGTTGCTGTGCCGCACCGACCTTGCGCGCCTCGGCACGCAAGGCATTGCTGGCCTGTTCCGCCTGTTGCCAGGCTTGCTGCAGGCTTTCCGCCGCCGCCATCGACGCGACCAGCCCCAGGCCACAAGCCAGCCAGCAAGATTTAGCTAACCATGTCATTGAAGTAATGAACACTCATTCATCAAGATGAATTCATTCTATTCCCATGACCTGCCCAGATGTTGCGTTCGATCAGCCAAATGACAACTTCACAGCAAAAAAGCACAAAAATCCGACAACGTCGGCTATTTTTGTGCTTTTGCTCTAAA
>JAFANL010000124.1 GCA_019232735.1 Aquitalea sp.
TTTCAGATAGATGCCATCCGGGGTCTGGCGGATCAACTGGTCAAAAATGTGCACGGCATCATTGCGACCTTGTTGCAGCCGCTCCACCAGTTGTTTGCGCGACAGCAGATCATCGCGTTGCTTTTTCAGCATGCCGATGTCCTTGATCTGTTGATCCAGTTTGGAAATTTCTGCCTGCAGGAAGTGGTTACGGTCGTCCTGGCGCGACTGGCGGGCATCCAGCACGAAGTAGCTGACACCGATCAGCAGCAGGGCTGCTGCAATGGCACAGCCCAGTAGGAGCTGGAAGCGTAGACGGTGCGCGGCCTTTTTCTGCTCGCGGTGCGGCAGGAGGTTGATGCGTATCATCAGTCAAACCTCCGCATGGCAAGGCCGCAGGCAATCAGCAGGGCTGGAGCATCCAGCAGCAGTTCCTTGAGACGGATGGAGTTGGACTGCACCATGGCGGTGAAGGGGTTGGCAATCATGGTGCTGATCTGGGTGCGCGAGGCGACGGCATCATCCAGGCCCGGCAGCATGCTGCAGCCACCGCCCAGCAGGATGTAGTCCACGCGCAGGTATTGCGAGACACTGACCGTGGTGTAGAAGAATTGCAGCGCTCGCTGGATTTCCTGCGCCAGTGAATCGACAAAGGGATGCAACAGTTCGGATTCATAGCCATCAGGCATGGCCATGCTGCGTTTACCGTTTTCCGCCTCATCAAAGCTGATGCCGTAGCGGCGCTGGATGTCGCGCGTCAGTTGCTGGCCACCGAAGACTTGCTCACGGTAGTAGATTTGCTGGCCATTGCGGATGACGTTGCAATGAATCTTGGTGGCCCCGATATCAAACAGGGCGAAGGTCTGGTTCATGCCGTGATCCGGCAGTTGCTGCTGGATCTGCTCGAAGGCGGTCATCATGGCAAAGGATTCGACATCCACCAGTTGGGGACGCAAGCCCGCCATCTCCACGACGGCAACCCGCTCTTCCACCTTTTCCTTGCGGGCGGCGCACAGCAGGACTTCCAGATCATCCAGGCTGCTGCTGGAAGGGCCGAGTACCTGATAATCCAGATTCACTTCATCCAGTGGAAAGGGAATGATCTGGTTGGCTTCGGATTCGATCATGCCTTCCATGTCTTCCGACTGGCTGACCGGAACCAATAGTTTCTTGTAGATCGCCATGGAGGTGGGAATGGCGATGGCAACATTCTTGACCGGACTGCCCAGTCGTTTCCAGGCCTTGCGCAGGGCAGCGGCAATGCCTTCGATATCTACCAGATTGCCTTCGGAAACTGCATCTTTCGGCAGGTTTTCCATGACGTAGCGTTCAATCTGATAGTTTTTACCCGATCTGGAAAGCTCGACCAGCTTGATCGACGTGGTACTGATATCGAGACCGAGCAAAGGAACGTTCTTGGACTTCCCCAATCCAAGTTTATCCAGCCAGTTTGTCCCGAACCCTAATTTGTCGGATAGCATCAGCTAAGGCCCCGAATAGGTCTAGTGCAACAGATTTTGTCCTGTTGCGGTCAATGTTTGTCTTGCTTATTCCCACAAGACGTTATAATCCGCTTTCTTCCGAAAGCCTATTTGTAATTATGTTCAAACGACTTATTGCGATTTTGGCCGGTCTGGTCATTGGTGGAGCGGTTCTGGCAGCAGGTGCTGCGGCCATTGCGATCATCATAACCTACCCGCGTTTACCAAGTCTTGATGTGCTGACGGACTACCGTCCCAAAATTCCTTTGCGCGTCTACTCGGCAGATGGCCAGTTACTGGGCGAGTTCGGTGAAGAGCGTCGCTCCTTCTCCCGTATCCACGAAGTGCCGCAGTTGATGAAACAGGCACTGCTGGCCGCCGAGGATGAACGATTCTATCAGCATAGCGGGGTCGACTACGTCGGCGTCATGCGTGCCGCGGTTGGCAATCTGGTGTCCGGTCACACCCGTTCCGGTGCCAGTACCATCACCATGCAGGTGGCCAAGAATTTTTTCCTTTCCAGTGAAAAGACTTTCACGCGTAAGTTTAATGAAGCCTTGCTGGCTTTCAAAATCGAACATACGCTTTCCAAGGACCAGATCCTGGAGTTGTACTTCAACCAGATCTATCTGGGGCAGCGCGCCTATGGTTTTTCCGCGGCAGCGCAAGCTTATTTCGGCAAGCCCATGACGGACTTGAGCGTGGCCGAAATGGCCATGCTGGCTGGTCTGCCCAAGGCGCCGTCAGCCTACAATCCCATTGTCAATCCAGAGCGCGCCCATCTGCGTCAGCAATATGTATTGCGCCGCATGCGCGAGCTGAATTTCATTACCCAGGATCAGTATGACAACGCGGTAAAAGAGCCGCTGCACCTCGCCAGCGCTAGCGTTGATGCCAATCAGCCCGCCTTGTACGTGGCTGAAATGGTGCGTCAGGCCATGTATGAGCGGTACAAGGATGCGGCCTATACCGAGGGCTACAAGGTCTACACCACGCTGGACAGTCACCATCAGCAATGGGCCTATGACGCCCTGCGTGCCGGCCTGATCGATTTTGACCGCAAGCAGGGCTACCGCGCCCCGGAAAGCTATGTCGACCTGGCTTCTGCCGAAGGAGAAGACCAGACCGAAGCCCTGGATGATGCACTGTCTGAAATCCGCGACAGTGGCGATATGCAGGCGGCCATCGTGTTGTCCGCCAGCCCGGCAGAAGTGCGTGCTTATATGCGTGGCGGCAAGGTAGCGGTGATCAAGGGCGCCGGGCTGGAGTTTGCCCGCCGTGCGCTCAGCCCCAAACTGGCGGCGGACAAACAGATTCGCCGTGGTGCGGTAATCCGCTTGCGGGCCCATGAAAAAGGCTATTGGGAAATCGTGCAGATGCCGGATGTGGAAGGGGCATTTGTTTCCATGGATCCACGTACCGGCGCCATCAAGTCGCTGGTGGGCGGCTTCGACTTCAACCGTCGCAGCTTTAACCATGTGACACAGGCCTGGCGTCAGCCCGGCTCCACTTTCAAGCCTTTCATCTACTCGTCGGGCATTGAACGCGGCGTGACACCGTCCACCTTGTTCAACGATGCGCCGCTCACCGTGCCGGGTGCGCCGGGAGCGGGTAATTGGGAGCCAAAGAACGATGACGGCAAGTTTGCCGGCCTGATCAGCCTGCGTCGGGCATTGACCCAGTCGAAGAACCTGGTGTCGGTCCGTCTGCTGATGGCGGTCGGTACCGATTACGCCCAGCAGTACATCCAGCGTTTCGGCTTTTCGCCCAAGCAACATCCGGCCTATCTGACCATGGCGCTGGGTGCCGGTGCGGCTACGCCGCTGCAAATGGCCGAGGGCTATTCGGTGTTCTCCAATGGCGGCTATCGCATCAAGGCCTTCTATATCGACCGGATTGAGGACCAGTCCGGCCATGTATTGGCCAAGACCCAGCCGGCCGTTGCCGGACAGAATGCCACCCAGGCCATTGATCCGCGCAATGCTTTCATCATGACTTCCATGCTGAAGGACGTGGTGCGCTACGGCACGGCCGCCAAGGCCATGAGCCTGGGGCGCATGGACCTGGCGGGCAAGACCGGTACCACCAGTGACTGGAAGGACGCCTGGTTTGTCGGCTTCAACCCCAATCTGGTGGCGGCGACCTGGGTGGGCTACGATCAGCCGCGCTCGCTGGGTCGCTATGGCTATGGCGGCACGGCAGCGCTGCCGGTATGGATGAACTACATGGCCAATGCCCTGAAGGGGCTGCCGGAGGTGGAGTTGCCGGTACCGGCGGGTATCGTGGTGAAGCCGGGCGCGGGGCAGCGTGGTGGTGACGAGTACTACTACGAAGAATTCCAGAAGACCAATCCGGAACTGAAGATCGACAACCACGGTACGGTGCCGGGGAGCAATGCTTCCGATGCCGCTGCTGATGATGCCACGGCCAAGGACCCGAATGCGCCGGCGGCCAAGGACGCGGTGGAAAACGTCAAGGAATTGCTGTTCTGATGGCAGGCCACCGGCCAGGTGGCTGATTCCATGTTCTTGCCCGCAATACGATGGTGAGAACGGCGTCACACTCACAGCCCACCCGGTTTTCGGGTGGGCTTTTTCATGCTTGCCAGAGTGAGCCAGCCATCAGCTTTTTGCATGTGTCAAATGGCCGTTTACGGCCGATTGCACCCGCCGGCTTGGCTAGCGTCATGGCGCTATGCCGATTAACATCTATGAACATGTTGGCTATAGGCAGCGTCATGGTGATTGCCTATCATCGCTGCTTGTCCACGGTGCATTTAGCGCCTGTTACTGCTGACCGCTTACTGCCTCTGCTCCGGAGGCATATCCCGGAAACCGATCATGTCCGACACCACGCCGAAGTCCACACCTGTCCTGCGCAATCTTTCCCTGTTACTACTGGTACTCGCCGCCGGGGGCTGGTGGTGGAATTCGCATCGCAATACTGCGGCCGATGCCGCTGCGGCGCAGCGCAAGGGTGGCGGGGCGGTGGCTGTCGCTGTGGCCCCGGTGCTGCGTCAGGATGCACCGCTGCAATTGAGCGCATTGGGAACCGTGAACTCGACCTACACCGTTACCGTGCATAGCCGGGTGGATGGGCAGTTGATGGCAGTGCATTTTGCCGAGGGGCAAGCCGTCAAGAAAGGCCAGCTGCTGGCCGAACTGGACCCACGCCCTTACCAGGCAGCACTGACCCAGGTTGAAGGCCAGCTGCTGCGTGACCAGGCGCTGCTGCAGAATGCCCAGCTTGATCTCACGCGCTATCAGCAATTGCTGGCACAGAATTCCATTGCCAAACAACAGGTTGATACCCAGCAGGCGCTGGTGCGGCAATACCAGGGCACGGTGAAGCTGGATCAAGGGGCGGTGGATAATGCCCGCCTGCAACTGGATTACAGCCGTATCACCGCCCCCATCGACGGCAGTGTTGGTCTGCGCCAGGTGGATCCGGGCAATATCGTGCATGCCAGCGATAGCAGTGGCGTGGTGGTGATTACCCAGACCCAGCCTATCAATGTAGTGTTTGCCATTCCTGAAGTCAGCCTGAGCCAGGTGCTGACCGCGTCCAATGCAGCCAAGGGCAAGCTGCGAGTGGAAGCCTGGGACCGGGACAACCGCCACAAGCTGGCCGATGGCGAACTGCTGGCCATCGACAATCAGTTGAGCACCACGACCGGCACGGTCAATCTCAAGGCCCGCTTTGCCAATACCGATCAGGCACTGTTTCCCAATCAGTTTGTTAATGTTCATTTACAGCTGGGCGTACAAAGTATGGCCACGCTGCTGCCGAGTGTCGCCTTGCAGTTGGGCAAGGTGGGCAGCTATGTCTACACGGTGAATCCGGATCAAACGGTCAGCATCAGCAAGGTGAAGATCGGTGCGGTATCAGGGGAGAACACCATTATTGAAGAGGGCGTGCAACCTGGTCAGAAAGTGGTGATGGATGGGTTGGACAAGCTGCGTGACGGTGCCCAGATCAAGGTGATTGATCATGCGGCACAAGGCCAGGCCAATGCCGGGGCGAGTGGCAGCGGGCAACGCAGCCATAATGGCAAGCAGGGTGCGAGTGAAAGTGGCAAGCGCCAGCATGCGGCTTCCGCCA
>JAFANL010000031.1 GCA_019232735.1 Aquitalea sp.
CAGGCTCTTGTTGGCGGCAGCCTTTTCGCGCTCGCCCTGCAGCACGTGAATGGTCACGGCAGTCTGGTTGTCATCCGCGGTGGAGAAGGTTTGCGAAGCCTTGGTCGGGATGGTGGTGTTCTTCTGGATCAGCTTGGTCATCACGCCACCCAGGGTTTCGATACCCAGCGACAGCGGAGTCACGTCCAGCAGCAACACGTCCTTGCGATCACCGGACAGTACCGAACCCTGAATCGCGGCACCGACGGCCACGGCTTCGTCCGGGTTCACGTCCTTGCGCGGTTCCTTGCCGAAGAATTCCTTAACCGCATCCTGTACCTTGGGCATGCGGGACTGACCGCCAACCAGGATCACGTCGGTGATGTCGGACAGGGAAACACCGGCATCCTTCAGCGCAACGCGGCACGGCTCGATGGAGCGGGTGATCAGGTCGTCTACCAGGCTTTCGAACTTGGCGCGGGTGATCTTCATCGCCAAGTGCTTCGGACCAGTGGCATCCATGGTGATGTACGGCAGGTTCACTTCGGTCTGGGTGGCGCTGGACAGTTCGATCTTGGCCTTTTCAGCAGCTTCCTTCAGACGTTGCAGGGCCATTACATCGTTCTTCAGGTTCACGCCCTGTTCGCGCTGGAACTCGGTCACGATGTAATCGATGATGCGTTGGTCGAAGTCTTCACCGCCCAGGAAGGTGTCACCGTTGGTGGACAGCACTTCGAACTGGTGTTCGCCGTCAACATCGGCGATTTCAATGATGGACACGTCGAAAGTACCACCGCCCAGATCGTATACGGCGATCTTGCGGTCACCTTCCTGCTTGGCCAGACCAAAGGCCAGGGCAGCAGCGGTCGGTTCATTGATGATGCGCTTGACTTCCAGACCGGCAATACGGCCTGCATCCTTGGTAGCCTGACGCTGGCTGTCGTTGAAGTAGGCCGGTACGGTAATCACGGCTTCGGTCACTTCTTCGCCCAGGTAGTCTTCGGCAGCCTTTTTCATCTTGCGCAGCACTTCTGCGGAGATTTGCGGCGGAGCCAGTTCCTGGTCACGTACCTTCACCCAGGCGTCGCCATTGGAAGCCTTCATGATCTGGAAGGGCATCAGGTCGATGTCTTTTTGGACTTCCTTGTCTTCGAAGCGACGACCGATCAGGCGCTTGGCTGCGTACAGGGTGTTCTTCGGGTTGGTGACAGCCTGGCGCTTGGCCGGTGCGCCAACCAGGATTTCACCATCTTCCATATAAGCAATGATGGAAGGCGTGGTGCGTGCGCCTTCGGCGTTTTCGATCACTTTCGGGTTGCCACCCTCGACGACGGCTACGCAGGAGTTGGTGGTGCCCAGGTCGATACCAATGATTTTGCCCATATTCAGTATTCCTTTATCTGTATTCGTTGCGACGGCGGCCTGTAGCTGATAGCCGCGGCCTGTTGCATTCATAGGTATTGGCTATGTGGTCTTTTTCAAGAGCCGGCCAAGAACCTTTTTATGGTTTTCGTGTCAGGCTTTGGCCTTGGCCACGATCACCATGGCCGGGCGCAGCGTGCGCTCAGCCAGTTGATAACCTTTTTGTAATACCCGTAACACCGTATTGGCTTCGGCGTCGGACTCTTCCGCGCTCATGGCCTGGTGCTGGTGTGGGTCCAGCTTGTCGCCCACCGCCGGGCTGATTTCCTTGATCTGTGCCTTGTCAAAGGCAGCCACCAGCTGTTTGAGCGTCATGTCCACGCCCATTTTCAGGGTGTCGATCTGACCGCTCTGGTCCAGCAAGGCCATTTCCAGGTAGTCCTTTACCGGCACCAGTTCCTGGGCAAACTTGTTGATGGCGTACTTCTGGGTATTGAGCAGCTCTTCGGCATTGCGGCGACGCTGGTTTTCCTGATCGGCACGGCTACGCAGCAACTGGTCCTGCAAATCGGCAATCTGGGCTTCCAGCGCGGCAATATGTTGCTCGGTGGTTTGCTCCACGGCCTGCTCGCCGGCAGCGTTGATGGTTTCTTCGGTCACGGCTTCGGTAGCCGAATTGTTCTGGTTTTCCTGCATGGCAAGGCCTCAAATGGATCAGCTTCAAGATGTCCCGATGCCAGATAAGGTCTCTCTCGGGGAATTCAAGTCCCCTAGTCTTGCCACGGCGTCACAGCCACTGTTACCAGACCTCACCTCACTGAGCGGATTCGGACTTTTCTTTTCGCAACTGCAACAAAAACCGCCGCATGAAATCTTCATTTTTAGCCACGTTTGTTACCTTTTGAACATCGTTATTTTTTCGGTGCTGCACCGCACACAAGGATTTTTTTTTGTGCATATAATGGGCCACACACGCTAAGTGACCCACTCCAAAAGCCGTTATCCACGTGCTTTGGGTGGTCAGAACGGGTAGCGGGTATAACCCGCTGTCAACAATATCAATCCGGAAAAACCGGATCGTCATTTGGCCAGAGGATTGCCGGAATTCGCCGGTCTGCAGAGAAAACTATTCGAGAAGGGTTTGAACATGACTACTCGCGAACAACGTATCGCCGCCATTCAACATGACTGGGACACCAACCCGCGCTGGAAGGGTATCAAGCGTGGTTACACCGCCGCCGACGTAGAACGCCTGCGCGGTTCGGTACAAGTGGAACACACCCTGGCCCGCCAAGGCGCCGAGAAACTGTGGAACCTGGTCAACAACGAACCCTACATCAACTGTCTGGGCGCACTGACCGGTGGTCAGGCCATGCAACAGGTGAAAGCCGGCATCAAGGCCATCTACCTGTCCGGCTGGCAAGTGGCTGCCGACAACAACGAATACTCCGCCATGTACCCGGACCAGTCCCTGTACCCGGTGGACTCCGTGCCGAAGGTGGTAGAGCGCATCAACAACGCCTTCACCCGTGCCGATGAAATCCAGCACTCCAAGGGTGTACAAAAGGGCGATGCCGGCTTTACCGACTACTACGCACCGATCGTAGCCGATGCCGAAGCCGGTTTCGGCGGCGTGCTGAACGCCTACGAACTGATGAAGGCCATGATCCGCGCTGGCGCGGGTGGCGTTCACTTCGAAGACCAACTGGCTTCGGTGAAGAAATGTGGCCACATGGGCGGCAAGGTACTGGTTCCGACCCAGGAAGCCATCCAGAAGCTGATCGCCGCCCGTATGGCTGCCGACGTCTACGGCGTGCCGACTCTGGTGATTGCCCGTACCGACGCGGAAGCCGCCGACCTGCTGACCAGCGACTACGACGCCAACGACAAGCCTTTCCTGACTGGCGAGCGCACTGCCGAAGGCTTCTACAAGACCAAGAAGGGTCTGGAACAAGCCATCAGCCGCGCCGTGGCCTACGCTGACTATGCCGACCTGGTATGGTGCGAAACCGGTACGCCGGATCTGGAATTCGCTCGCAAGTTCGCCGAAGCGGTACATGCCAAGCATCCGGGCAAACTGCTGGCCTACAACTGCTCTCCGTCCTTCAACTGGAAGAAAAACCTGGACGATGCCACCATCGCCAAATTCCAGCGTGAACTGGGTGCCATGGGCTACAAATACCAGTTCATCACTTTGGCTGGCATCCACAACATGTGGTACAACATGTACGACCTGGCACAAGACTACGTTGCCCGCGGCATGTCTGCCTACGTGGAGAAGGTACAAGAGCCGGAATTCGCTGCCCGCGAACGTGGCTACACCTTCGTATCGCACCAGCAGGAAGTGGGCACTGGTTACTTCGATGATGTCACCACCGTGATCCAGGGTGGCCAATCCAGCGTCACTGCGCTGACCGGCTCTACCGAAGAAGAGCAGTTCCACTAAGAAGGGAGATGGAGCCGGCATGCCGGCTGCTGTCACCACGCCCGCCGGCCTCGTGCTAGCGGGCGTTTTGCATTCTGACCACCGTTTATTAAATCTGGCTAAACAATCAATTCAAGGAAAACGACTAGTTCTGACTCGAACTATCACTATACTGGACGCTGTTATTCTTACTGCGTGTCGGTTGCGATGCGCTGTCTGTTCCTGATTCACTTCCAGAGAAAAGGTCTTGTCATGACTAAAGTTGTTGTTGTCTATCACTCCGGTTACGGTCATACCCAGCGCGTTGCCCAACAAGTGGCCATCGGTGCCAATGCCGAGCTGATCGCCATCGATGCCGAAGGTAATGTCGCCGATAGCGCCTGGGACCAACTGGCCGCTGCCGACGCCATCATCTTTGGTGCCCCCACCTATATGGGCAGCCCGAGCTGGCAGTTCAAGAAATTTGCCGATGCCACCTCCAAGGCCTGGTTTACCCGTGCCTGGCAGGACAAGGTATTCGGCGGCTTCACCAACAGTGCCAGCCTGAACGGCGACAAGCAGGTTGCGCTGATCACCCTGCAAACCCTGGCTTCGCAGCATGGCGGCATCTGGGTCAGCCTGGGCCTGATGCCTAGCAACAGCAAGGCAGCCCAGCGTACCGACATCAACAACCTGGGCGGCTCGGTTGGCCTGCTGGTGCAATCCCCGGCCGATGCCAGCGTGGATGAAATCCCACAAGGCGACCTGGACACCGCCAAACAATACGGTGAACGCGTAGCTGCCATCGCCGCCAAGCTGCGCGGCTGATCTTCCCGCACGCCAGATGTAAAAAAGCCACCTTAAAGGTGGCTTTTTCTTTGACAACAGCAGGATCAGGACTGCTTGTGCAAGTGAGAATTCTTGCGCGAGTAGCCAAAGTACACCACCAGACCGATCACCAGCCATACCACGAAGCACAGCCAGGTCAGCATGGACAGCTGCGCCATCAGGAACACGCAGAAGATCACCGCCAGTGCCGGCACATAGGGCACACCCGGGCACATGAATTTGCGCGGCAGGTTCGGTTCGCTCTTGCGCAGCTTGATGATGGCAATGGCAATCAGCGAGAAGGCAGCCAGCGTGCCGATGTTGACCAGTTCAGCCAGGGTGTGCAGCGGAATGAAACCGGCGATCAGGGCGATGATGGTACCAATCAGCCAGGTCGCCTTGTACGGCGTGCCGTATTTCGGATTCACTTCCGAGAATACCTTGGGCAGCAGGCCGTCACGGCTCATGGCAAACAGGATACGGGTCTGACCATAGGTCATCACCAGAATCACTGTCAGCATGCCCAGGATGGCACCCAGATCGACAAAACCGGCAAACCAGTCCAGCTTGGCCACTTGCAAGGCCAGCGATACCGGGTGGTCGATACCGGCAAAGTGAGCGTAAGGCACGATGCCGGTCATGATGGCCGACACGATCACGTACAGGATGGAACAGATGGCCAGCGACCAGATCACGCCCTTGGGAATGTCACGTGCCGGGTCTTTCACTTCTTCTGCCGCGCAGGTCACGGCATCAAAGCCCAGGAAGCTGAAGAACACGATGGCTGCACCGTGGAATACGCCGTTCATGCCATAAGGCAGCGCCGGGCTCCAGTTGGCCGGTTTCACATGCCATACGCCGATGGCGATGAACATCAGCACCACAGCGACCTTGATCAGCACCACGATATTGTTGACGCGCTTGGATTCCTTGATGCCAAAGGCCAGCAAGGCAGTGATCAGCATGGCGATGGTAAAGGCCGGCAGGTTGAACAAGGTATCCTTGCCCGGCACGGCACCCGCGGCGGCCGTGAGGGCCTCCGGCAGATGAATGCCGAAGCCGCCCAGCAGGCTCTGGAAATAACCGGACCAGCCCACCGACACGGCAGAGGAGGCCAACAGGTATTCCAGCATCAGGTCCCAGCCGATGATCCAGGCAATCAGCTCACCCAGCGTGGCATAGGCATAGGTATAGGTGGAGCCGGAAATCGGCAGCATGGCGGCGAATTCGGCGTAGCACAGCGCGGCAAATCCGCAGGCAAAGGCACCGATGATGAAGGACAGCACCAGACCCGGACCAGCCACCGTGGCACCAGTACCGGTCAGTACGAAAATGCCGGTCCCGATAATGGCACCGATCCCCAGCATGGTCAGGTCGAAAGCTGACAACTCCTTGCGGAGCCCCTTGGCGGTCTGGGCAAACTCCAGCATGCCCTGAACGCTCTTTTTGCGCATCAAACTCATGTTCTAACTATCCTGTGTGCACCGGTTTCCGTCACCATGTTTGGGCTACAGGGCAACCGGCCTTGATGATCATACTCGGCCCATCCGCGACTGCCCCGTCTGCTGCCGGTTCGTGACCGACATCTCAACGCAGGGCACTGCAGCGGAAAACGCGCGATGTTACAGGAAGAGGAGAACAGTTCAAGCCAAAAAATTGGACAAAGTGTATCCATTATCCACCAAGGAACAATTTTGGCAGCAGGATTTGCCTCCAAATTGTCATACATCCGGAACAATCAGCAGTTAATGGCACATGATGGTCATTATTCCGGCAGAAATTGCCAGAAAAACGCAATGCCATGCCTATTTGGCATATGCTTGCGCAGTAACAAACAGTGGGCAGCCACCTATAAGCAAAGCACTGCAAATACCATGCTTGTTTCATGGAAAACGGGATAAGCCTTATTCGGTCTCATGCACGGTACGCGATCAGTCCCAATAAGCCGGTGCGGTATAAGTCTGGCGCAGGTGCTCGATGAAATGTCGTACCCGTGCCGGCAGAAAGCGCCGCTGCGGCACCACGGCATAGACCGGATAGTCCGGCGAGGCGAACTGGTCCAGCACGGTGACGAGCCGCC
>JAFANL010000094.1 GCA_019232735.1 Aquitalea sp.
CAGCTTTCATCAGACCGCGCTGCAGACAATGCTGGACGCACTGGGCAGCCGCAAACTGCTGCTCTGCGGCATGATGACGCAGAACTGCGTCACCCATACCGCCCTGTCACGCGCCGCTGACAACTATGAAGTCGCCGTACTGGCCGACTGCTGCACCACGGTGGACCAGATGCTGCACGCCATCGCGCTCAATGCCCTGTCCACCCGCGTGGCCCTGCCCACCGCAGCGCAAGCGCTGGCCTGAAGCGCTCCGAATTGGGCGTTGCCTAGCCATCCACCGACAAATTACGTTTAGAAATTAGCTATACGAAGGTTCGAGTAAGCTTCGGGATTGCAGGTACTTGCATCATCCAAGCACCAAGAGTCACACAGCGGCATTGTCATGGGCCGAGTAGCACTCACTTGCTGGTTTGCAGCCGAAATCAGCGTGAGGTACTGCCCTACCTTGGGCGGCGCCTTGGCAAATCGGCACAATGCCCATACTCGACTACCAGCGATGCGCGAGGCTCGATGATGGCATGGCTTCTTGCTGAACTCGGGAAACCTGTGATGGAGCATTTGCTGGAGCCGCAAGTAGCCGCGACGGTGCGTGGCAGTGACATGCCTAGGAGAAATAGGGAAAGCAGCGAGTGCCATCCGTGGGCTAGACCCTACTTGCTGCGCTCGGTCATCGCAATGATGGTCTCTTGCAACTCATCCCGTGCTTGCTCTTCACTGATGTCTCCGGCCACAGCCGCCTGCGACAGCGCATCGGCCGCGCCAAGCATCGCCCACAGGCTCGCCCGCGACATTCCCTGTGAGCCCGCGAATGGCGCGAGGATGGTATGGCACTTCTCTATGAATACCTGCTGGTACTGCCGTTTGACCGCTGCCAGTTCCGGCGAGCCGCTGAGTGCAGCCAATACGCCGGGTATCTCTCGCCCCTGGGTCAGCACACATTCGACGTAGCTGCGGGCAATGACGCTAGCCTTATCCTTCAACGTAGGTTTGCTAGCCGCAATAGCTGTATCAATCACAGCGGTCTGACGCACGTCAAAGTCCTGATAGAGCGCTGCCAATAGTCCATTACGGGTACGAAAGTGGTCATAAACGACCGGCTTGGTGACTCCTGCATCATCGGCCAGCCGCCCCAAGGTCAACGCATCTGTGCCTTCGGCTCTGATCAACAGCCATGACACATCGAGAAGCTGGCGTAAACGCTCATCCCTAGGCAGGCGACGACGGCGGGAATCTTGGGTGGCATCGGTTTTTTTTTCAAGACTTGACATCGCTATATACCGAAAGTAACTTAACTAAGCAGGTTACTTTTAGTATATTAATTCGCAACCCAGTAGACAATCGGGTGGCGTCCACAATAGGACTAAGGCCATGAACACCGATCCGCTTTCAACTCCACGATCCCCCCGCCACAAAACATGGTTGGGGCTTCTGACCGTTCTTTCCTTGGTACTGCTGGTTGCGATGGACGGCTCCGTGTTGTACCTCGCCATGCCACGCCTCACATCCTCAATTCTGCCGACGGCAGATCAGGCGCTCTGGATTCTCGACATCTACGGCTTCGTCGTCGGGTCATTATTGATCACCTTCGGCAATGTCGGGGATCGCTATGGTCGACTGAAGCTGATGATGGTCGGGGCCTTCATTTTCGGTTTGGGATCGCTGGGCGTCGCGTACTCGACCACAGCCGAAGCCATGATCGCGTTCCGTGCACTCATGGGCCTGGGCGGGGCCACGCTGCTGCCGTCAGGGCTGGCAATCGTCAGTGCCTTGTTCCCCGATCCGCGTCAGCGCGCGCAGGCCATCGGCATCTTCGCAGCCACCTTCGCAGCGGGTTTTGCCATTGGACCGGTCCTGGGCGGGCTGCTGCTGCAACACTTCGATTGGGGCGTGGTATTCATGATCAACGTTCCAGTTGTACTGATCTTTCTACTGACCGCACCACTACTGCTGCGAGAAGTGCATTTCACCCGCTATGGCCGCATCGACGTGCCGAGCCTATTGCTGTCCTTCGCCGGTATCCTACTGTTCACCTATTCGATCAAGAGTGGGGCCGCAGGGGGATTCACCACGCCCCAGATCATTGCGGGCCTCATCGGCCTCGCTGCGCTGACACTATTCATCCTTCGGCAAACAACGATTGCATTTCCGCTGCTGGATCTGAGCTTGTTCAAGGATCGCGTCTTCTCGATCGCCATCCTGACCGGCCTACTGTCGCTGGTGGTTTGGTCAGCAGCCGGTTACTTGTCAGGCATCTACCTGCAATCTGTGCTGGACTTCGAGGTATTCACCGCCGCGCTACTCACCTTGCCGGGTGCAGTGGTGCTCACCGCTACCTGCATTGGAACGAGCCTCATCGTGGAGCACCTAGGACGCAAGGCTGCGCTGGTTGCCACGCATTTCCTGATCAGCGCGGGTGTGTTCCTGCTGCTATTCACGACGACTGAGGCCGGTGCCATTGCATTCGTGGCCTCGACGGTGATCGCAGGCGTAGGCTACGGCCTCTCCTTCAGCCTTGTGGCCGAAATCGCTATCTCTGCCGTTCCTCCCGAGCGCGCGGGGGCAGCCAGCTCCATCGCTGAAACCAGCAACGAAATCGGTAATGCCCTCGGCATCACCTTGCTAGGTTCGCTAGCAGCACTAGTGTTCCGGCTGTCCGGCCCCGGCATGGCGGGCACCTTGAATGAAACCCTCGACCGTACAGGAGTGACTGCGCAGGCTGTGATGCAAGCGAAGGAGGCCTTTCTATCGGGGCTGCACCTGGCGGTAGGCATCGGTGGGCTACTCACGCTGTTGGTAGGCAGCTTGGCCTGGTTCTGGTTGCCACGAAAGCTGCCGGAATAGAAATTCAAGCAATGAAAAAACCCGCCAGCGGCGGGTTTTTGTTTACAGCAAAGCTCGGTCAGGCTCAGGCCTTGTTGACCGGAATCTTGCCAATCTTGACACGCCATTCCGCCGGGCCGGTATTGTGTACCGAGATACCGTTGGAATCGACAGCCACCGTCACCGGCATGTCTTTCACTTCGAACTCGTAGATCGCTTCCATGCCCAGGTCGGCAAAGCCCACCACTTTGGAGGCCTTGATGGCCTTGGACACCAGATAGGCCGAACCGCCCACCGCCATCAGATAGACAGCCTTGTTGTCCTTGATGGCTTCGATGGCCGCCGGGCCGCGCTCAGCCTTGCCGATCATGCCCAGCAAGCCAGTCTGTTCCAGCATTTGACGGGTGAACTTGTCCATGCGGGTGGCGGTGGTGGGGCCGGCCGGGCCAACCACTTCGTCACGCACTGGATCAACCGGGCCCACGTAGTAGATGAAGCGGTTGGTGAAGTCCACCGGCAGCGCTTCGCCCTTGTTCAGCATGTCCACCATGCGCTTGTGCGCGGCGTCACGGCCGGTGAGGATCTTGCCGTTCAGCAGCAGCACGTCGCCCGGCTGCCAGCTGGCCACTTCTTCCTTGGTGATGTTGTCCAAGTCTACGCGCTTGCCATTGCTGGTGTCGTAGGTGATTTCCGGCCAGTCTTCCAGGCTGGGTACGGCCAGGTGGGCCGGACCGCTGCCATCCAGATGGAAGTGGATATGACGGGTAGCGGCGCAGTTGGGAATCAGGGCGACCGGCAGGCTGGCGGCGTGGGTCGGGTAGTCCAGAATCTTCACGTCCAGCACGGTGGTGAGACCACCCAGGCCTTGAGCGCCAATACCCAGTGCGTTCACTTTTTCGAAGATTTCCAGGCGCAGCTGTTCAACACGGGTCAGTTCTGCACCGCTCTCTGCCTTGGCCTTCAGCTCGTGAATGTCCACATGCGACATCAGGCTTTCCTTGGCCAGCAGCATGGCTTTTTCCGGGGTACCGCCAATGCCGATACCCAGGATGCCCGGCGGGCACCAGCCAGCACCCATGGTGGGCACGGTCTTGATCACCCAGTCGACAATGCTGTCGGACGGATTCAGCGCGTAGAACTTGGACTTGTTCTCCGAGCCGCCGCCCTTGGCCGCACAGGTCACTTCCACGCCGTCGCCTTCAACGATTTCGAAGTGCACCACGGCCGGGGTGTTGTCCTTGCTGTTCTGGCGCTTGCCAGCCGGGTCCAGCAGCACGGAAGCGCGCAGCTTGTTGTCCGGGTTGTTGTAGGCACGGCGTACGCCTTCGTTGACCATCTCCTGCACCGACAGGGTGGCGTCCCACTGCACATTCATGCCCACTTTCAGGAACACCACGGCAATGCCGGTATCCTGACAGATGGGACGACGGCCTTCGGCACACATGCGGCTGTTGATCAGGATCTGTGCCATCGCGTCCTTGGCGGCCGGGCTTTCTTCATGCAGATAAGCCTGGTACAGGGCGTCGATGTAGTCCTTGGGGTGGTAGCAACTGATGTACTGAAAAGCATCGGCGATGCTTTGAATGAAATCATCCTGACGGATAACAGCCATGAGCGGTCTCTCCAGCGTAGGGGCTTTAGGAATTGTCCGGATATTTTAGGCGCTTGCGCTCTATTGCGCCATGCCTGTACCGGGATTAAGCCCAAGCGCCCACTGCTGCAGATACACGGCAAATGCCTCCAGTTGCAGCTCCACCTCCTGCAACAAGAGCGGCAGGCGCTCCTGCTGGCGGCTGCGTCCGGCCTGTTCCAGCTGGCTGGCGGCGTGAGACAGGGCCCGGGCCCCCACACTGGCACTGGCGCCCTTGATGCGATGGGCCAGCAAGATGAGTTCATCCATGTCCGAACACTGCCAGGCTTGCAGCAAATTCAACAAATCTTCCCGCTTGTGCTGCACAAAGCCCTGCAGCAAGGCCAGTTCCTGGCCTGCATCTCCCATGCTGAATGCCTGCAGCACACTGTGATCCAGCACGGGTAGCGCAGCGGCAGCCTCACCATTGGGGCTGGCATGGGTCTCATGATCCGGCACCATCTGCAGCCATAGCTGCAGTGAACAGCCCCAGCCATGTTCAGACTCAGCCAGCCGCAACGCGCCCCCCAGCTGCCGGGCGAGCAGGCGGGCAAGCGGTGGCATACCTTGGCTGCTCTTGCTTGTTTGCCGCGAGGATGGCTGCAGTGCCGTCACCGCCATCCCATGGTGAACGCTGATTTCAACCGTGATGAGCTGACGCATCTGCTGCTGCGCCCACGCTTGTACCTGTAGCTGAAGACTGCCACCGCTGGCATGCTGGATGGCGTGCCGCAACAGAAGGCGGATCAGCAAGGACAGGGTGGGCGTCGGCAAGCGCAAGACCGGTGCCAGATGCTCATCAATCTGCCAGTTGAATGCCACCCCTTGTCGGGTGGTCTGCAGCCGGAACCAGCCGCACCACAGGGCAAGCTGCTGCGACAGGGAGGCCGCCTGCAAGCTGCCCCGTGCGATGGAAACGACACCCCGCCGCATGGGCAAGGCTGGCCGCACACCAGCCCGCAGGCGGCGCATTGAGGCGGCTATCATGGATAGGCTCCGCGGAAGTAAGGGGCCGTTGCAGCTGGCATCCGGCCCGGAAGAAGAGAAATGCAGTATGCCAGTAGCGGCTGGCCCACGGTGCACAGACGACAGGCTAGCGCAGGGCTCAGCTTGATGAGTACGTTCGGCGTCCCGGTGACTCGGCCTTGACCCGGTACATGGCGTTATCCGCCACGCTGACCAGCTGCTCCACCGTTTGCCCGTCTCGCGGGTACAGGCTGTAGCCGATGCTGGCCCCCACCGTGAGCCGCTCCCCTGCCACGATCATGGCTTCGGCGATGCTGCTGCCCAGCTTGCCGATCAACTCGTCCAGGGTGTGAGGGGTGAAACTGCCCTGCAGCAGAATCAGGTACTCATCTCCGCCCAGGCGGGCCACCATGTCACCGCTACGCACCACATGCAGCAAGCGGTGCGCCACGATCTGCAGGATTTGGTCACCACAAGCATGGCCATGACGGTCATTCACTTCCTTGAAGCGGTCCAGATCGATAAACAGCACGGCAAACTGAATTTCTTCATGCTGCGCCTGCTGCAGCAACTGCTCCAGCCGCTGGAAAAACAAGGAACGATTGGCCAGCCCGGTCAGGCTGTCGTGATGGGCAAGATAACTCAGCTCACGCTGATTGTCATACAAACTGGCCATGTGATTGTTGATCTGCAAACGCATGCGATCGAAATTGCGGGCCAGCACGCCAATTTCATCATTACGCTCCACCGGCAGAGCGGTCGGTTGAGCGGAGGAGGAGAAACTACTCGCGGCTTCGGCCAGCATATTGATGGGGCGCAGCAAAGCCCTGGCAAATATCACCCCCAACAAGATGGCCATCAGGCTGAAAGCCAACACCATGTGGACGATGCGCTGCCCCAGCGGCACAGCAGCTGCCAGCACATCCTTCAGCGGCTCGACCAGGCCGGTGACGACGAAATCCTCCCCCGTCCCCATGCCAAAAGGTTTGCGCGCAAAGGCCATGATGCGGCCGGGCGATTGTTGCGGCTCATCCAGCCCGCTCAGTTCCAGGGTCCGCCTGGTACGTTCAAACAGGGGCCGGGTAGCGGGAAAGCTGTCCTGCATCAGAATGCGTCGCCCCTTGTCAAAACCGAAGGTCTGGGAAACATCCGGGTGAACCAGAAAATCGCCCCAGCGATTGGCCACATACAGTTGATAGCCTGCCGGCAAATCCGCCAGCGGCTTGGTCAACAAATGGGCCAAATCGATATTGACCACCAGCAAAGCCCCTGGCCGACCATCATGCCGTGGCAATGGCGTCGCCACCATCAAGCCCGGACGTCCTTCGGCATCATGCGATGACTGTTCGTGGTTGACGGCGATGCCGGATTGATAAAGCTGGCCGGCAGGCAGGCTCAGGGTTTCGAATACATAGGCAAAGTGCCCTTTTTCCTGCAGTTCCAGACCGGTCACCCGCTTGGTCAGACCATGGTCACTATCCAGCCTGACCAGCTCCAGCCCATTGTCCGCAGCCCCGATCAGCCTGATCTGCAGATATTCGGGATGCAGGGCCAGCATGGCCGCAAAAGATTGCGCCAGACGGTCCTTGGCCCCTTCCCGCTCCGCGCCCTCAGGCAGATTGATGACGCGCTCCACCGGTTCCAGTCGTGCCAGCAGCAGGACATCGGCAGTGGCTTCATCAATGTCGGCAGCCAGCCGACGATTGATATTCTGCACCAGCGTCAGCAAATCATCCTTGGCACCAGACACCAGCATGGAGCGATTGGCCGAATAGGCGTAATAGCCGGTCAGACCGGAAGAGAGGATGCCGAAGATGGCCAGCAGCAAGGCCAGTTTGAACAATAAGCCGGAGCGCATGGTCAGATATTCCCCGGGCGGTTACCCGAAATGATCTTTTGCCACAGCGCTTCACGCTGTCCGGCATTCTCTACCGGTTGCAACCACAGCACCCGTGCCGTTGCCTGCAGCTCGCCACTGGCCGTCAGGGTATCGGCCAAACCCTGCCGCAGCGGCAATAGCCGGCTGACCTCCGGTTCCAGCATGTAGTTGATCCACTGCTGCGCCAGTTGCGGCTTGCTGGCGGCCACCGTCATGGCCCAGCAATCCAGCCATGCCAGCACGCCTTCACGGGGAATGGCATAGCCGACATCCGCACCCGCCAGGCGCAGGGAATTGAGCTGCTGAGTGCCATAGTTGCCAAACATCAGCGCAATGCGATGCTGGATGAACAGCTCGGTCGCCTCCTCCGGCAGGCTGTAATAAGTCAGCACATTGCGCCGCAAATCAACCAGCCGTTGCACCAGCATTTTTTGCTGTGCCGCAGACAACTGGAAAGGATGATCAATCCCGCTGGCCAACGCGGCAAAGGAAAAATTGTGCTGAGCGCTATTGAAGTCCAGCACCTTGTGGCGATAGCGCGGATCCCACAGCACATTCATCGAATCAGGCGGCGTGGCGAACTGCCGCTTGTCGTAGATGATGCCCATGGTGGAATAGGTAAATGGAATGGCATACAGCCGGCCTTGCTGCTGCAGGCCGGGAATAGCCGCCCAATGCCGGAAGCGCGGCAATTGGTGTCGGGTATTGGGCAACCAGGCGGGATTCAGGGGCTTGAGCAGTCCGGCAGCAAAATAGCGCTGCATTTCTGCGGTATTGGCGGCAACCACATCATATTGCGGACCATGTTGCGCATGCATCTTGTCCCACAGCATTTCGTCGGAATCGACAAAAGTCACTTCGACATCCACCTGGAAGCGCTTTTCAAAGGTCTGCACCACATCCACATCCGCATAGCCGGGCCAGGCCAGAACGCGCAGGACGTCCTTGGCCTGCAATGGCTGCCATGCCAGCAGACTGCAGATGAAACCCGCCATCAGACCGCTTCGTATTTGCATCGCCATCAACGTGGTTATTTCAAATCACCGTTTGAATGTAGCTGCTGCCTTGCCTTATGCCTAAGTATTTTTACAGGACGATGGTTTCAAGTACCTCGAGGACTGCCGCGGTCTCTGTTAAAGCCAGCATCCGCCAGACTATTGATGAGTGCCTCCCCCCAACGCACAGTAACAACCGAGATCTTCTGTCAACTGCACCAAACTGGAACAATAAACCCGACACAAGCACCATTTAGAGGCATTCCATGCCCGATATGACGCCATCGCACCAGAAGATGACTCACCAAAAACGGGCAAACAACGACCATTTGCGGGCATTTGCAGTTCGATTTGGTGCACACCCCTGCCCGTTGGCATTCAGCTTGCTTATTACGGTGTGGACAAAAAGCCGAAAACAACGGGACTCGCCATGCCAAATTCATCATCAGACGTACTTTTTATCCTGCTCGGGGCCATCATGATCCTGGCCATGCATGCCGGGTTTGCCTTTCTGGAACTGGGCACCGTCCGCAAGAAAAACCAGGTCAACGCCCTGGTCAAGATTCTCACCGACTTCGCAGTCTCCGCCATTGCCTACTTTTTTGTCGGCTATGGCGTGGCTTATGGCGTCAATTTTCTGGGGGATGCCAGTCATATTGCTCAGCATCACGGCTACGAGCTGGTGAAATTTTTCTTCCTGCTGACCTTTGCCGCAGCCATTCCGGCCATCGTGTCCGGCGGGATTGCCGAACGGGCCAAATTCCATCCGCAATCCGCCGCCACCTTTTTGCTGGTCGGTCTGGTTTATCCCTTCTTTGAAGGCATGGCCTGGAATAATCACTACGGCGTACAAGACTGGCTGAACCACAGCTTTGGCCAGCCATTTCATGACTTTGCCGGCTCTGTCGTCGTACACGCAGTGGGAGGCTGGATCGGCCTGGCCGCCGTGCTGAATCTGGGGGCGCGCCGTGGCCGCTACAGCAAGGAAGGCCGCATCTCCGCCCACCCGCCCTCTTCCATTCCCTTTCTGGCACTGGGCGCCTGGATTCTGATCGTGGGCTGGTTTGGCTTCAACGTCATGAGTGCCCAGCGCCTGGACGGTATATCCGGTCTGGTGGCCATCAACTCGTTGATGGCAATGGTGGGAGGGACACTCAGCGCCATGTGGGCAGGCAAGAACGACCCCGGTTTCATCCATAACGGCCCGTTGGCCGGCCTGGTGGCCGTGTGTGCCGGCTCCGACATCATGCATCCTGTCGGTGCGCTGGTGGTGGGGCTGATTGCCGGTGGCCTGTTTGTCTGGCTGTTTACCCAGACCCAGAACCGCTGGAAGATCGATGACGTTCTAGGTGTGTGGCCGCTGCACGGCATCTGCGGTGCCTGGGGTGGCATTGCCGCCGGTATCTTTGGCCAAAACGTACTGGGAGGTCTGGGCGGAGTCAGCATTCTGTCTCAGCTGCTCGGTACGGCGGGCGGCATTGCCGTCGGTTTTGGCGGTGGTTATCTGGTCTATGCTTTGCTGCGCAAAACCGTAGGCATCCGGCTGGACGAGGAAGAAGAATTCAACGGTGCCGACCTGAGCATCCATCAGATCAGCGCCACGCCAGACCGCGAAACCAACTGGTAAGCCCAGGCCACCATGTGGCCTGAGCCCGGCTAGCATGGCAAAACTTGATCCGGCGCAGAGATTGTCCTGTTTACGCCAGCCCTGCCCTTACAGACAGGACCGGCTCCGCTATGCTGGAAAGTAGCGCTACTCTCCGGCTGCGACAGTAAACATGAGCACGCAATTTCAACTCAGTGGCAGAGCATCGCTGCGTACCCGCATCACGCTTGGTATGCTCCTGGCCCTGATTCTTACCCTATGGCTGGCCACCTGGCTGGTCAGCCATGGCTTGCGCCAGCAAATGGAAGACACCATTTCGGCCCAGCAGTTTTCCACGGTGTCGCTGGCGGCCCGGGAGGTGGATCGTTCGCTCAAGGAGCGCATGCAGGCATTGCAATCGCTGGCCCAGCACCTGCAGACCATGCCGCTGGACAAGGGACTCCAGCAGGAGCTGGAGCGTCGGCCCGTGCTGCAATTGCTGTTCAACTGGGGCATCGTGGTGCTGGACCAACACAATATGGCGATTGCCAGCACGCCACGTGATCTGGGACGTACCGGCAGTTCCTATAGCCAGCGTGATTATGTGCAGCAGGCCTGGCGCCAAGGCGGCATGTTGATTACCGAGCCCATGCGGGGCTACCACACCGGCCAGCCGGTATTTTCCATGCTCTACCCCATACGGGCAGCAAATGGTCATCCCATCGGACTCCTGATGGGCGTGACCAATTTGGCCCTGCCCAATTTCCTGGATGACATCAGTTCCGCCAAATACGGTAGCACCGGGGATTTCTTCATCACGGCCCCCCTCAGCCGGCGCTATATCGTCTCTTCCGACAAAAGCCGGCTACTGAAAGAAGGCCCCCCCGTTGGCATCAACCCCTTGTACGACCGCTATCTGGCCGGCTATCAGGGCTCCGGCATCGCCACCAGTTCGCGCGGCGTGGTGGAACTGTCCTCCAGTGTGCGTATCCAGTCCACCGGCTGGCTGATGCAGGCGGTATTACCTGCGGAAGAAGCCTTCTTCCCCATCCGCCACATGCAACGACAATTGTTCGGCATGGCCCTGTGCCTGACTGTCCTGGCCGGTAGTTTCTGCTGGTGGTGGCTGCGTCGGCAGCTGCACCCCTTGGGGGAAGCCACACAGTTGCTCAGCCGCATGCGTGATGGTGAGCTACCCAAGCAAGCGCTGCCCGTACGCCAGCAGGACGAAATCGGTCTGCTGGCCAGCTCTTTCAACGGCCTGTTGCAACGCATCCTGCATGAAGAAGAACAAGCGGCAGAACACTCTGCCAACCGGCTATTGCGCAAAATCGTGTCGCATATTCCGGGGGTGGTGTTCCAGTACCGGCTCTTCGCCGATGGACACGGCTGCTTTCCTTTTGCCAGTGATGCACTGCGCGATATTTACGGGATCTCACCACAAGACGTGCTACAGAGTGCCGACCCGGTGCGTGATCGGCTACACCCGGAAGATGCTGAAGCCTTTTTCGCTGCGCTGCACAGTTCCGCAGCCAATCTGAGCCAATGGCGCGCCGAGTACCGCATCTGCCTGCCGGATGGCCAGATCAAATGGCTGTTGGTGGAAGCCATGCCGGAACGGGAGGGCGACATACTGACCTGGTACGGTTTTATTGCCGACATCAGCCAGGCCAAGGCCATGGAGGCGGAGCTGCGCATCGCGGCCACCTCCTTCCTCACCCAGGAAGGCATCATGGTGACCGATCCGGATGGCATCATCCTGCGGGTCAATCCCTCCTTCTGCCAGATTACCGGTTACACCAGTGCCGAAGTGGTGGGCAAGGCACCGTCCATACTCAGTTCCCACCGTCACCCGCCAGCCTTCTACCAGCAACTTTGGCAGTCATTGCAGCAGCAAGGCAGCTGGCAGGGAGAAATCTGGAACCGACGCCAGAATGGCGAGATTTTCCCGGAATGGCTCACCATCACCGCCGTTCATGACAGTGATGGGCATACCAGCCACTACGTCGCCATCTTCCAGGACATTACCGAACGCAAGGCGGCCGCTGACGAAATACAGACCCTGGCTTTCTATGATGCCCTCACCCATCTGCCCAACCGCCGTTTGCTGCTGGACCGGCTGCAGCATGCATTGAGTTCTTCACGCGGCGGACAGCACTGCGGTGCCCTGCTGTTTCTGGATCTGGACAATTTCAAATCCCTGAATGACACCCTGGGCCATGACATCGGCGATCTGCTGTTGCAGCAGGTGGCCGAACGCCTGCGCCACTGCGTGCGTGCCGGGGATACCGTGGCCCGGCTGGGGGGCGACGAATTCATCGTGATGCTGGAGAATCTGGACCCGCAACACGAACTGGCCCTGCACAAGGCCGAGGGCGTGGGACGCAAGATCCTGGCCACACTGAATCAGCCTTATCAGCTGCGCGGCCATCATTATCGAGGCTCCTCCAGCCTGGGCATTGCCCTGTTCACCGACGAACACAGCAGCAGCGAAGACATCCTCAAACAAGCCGATCTGGCCATGTACCAGGCCAAATCGGCCGGGCGGAATACCCTGCGCTTCTTTGATCCGCAAATGCAGGCGGAAATCAATATCCGGACTCAGCTGGAAAGCGAGCTGCACCACGCGCTGGAGCGCAACGAATTCGAACTGCATTACCAGCCGCAAATCCAGCACCAGCACCAACAATCCTGTTTCGGTGTGGAGGCCTTGCTGCGCTGGCACAGCCCACAACGTGGCCTGGTCCTGCCCGGTGACTTCATCCCGCTGGCCGAGCAGAGCAATCTCATTCTGCCCATTGGTCACTGGGTACTGCAGCAGGCCTGCTGGCAGCTGGCGGAATGGGCTGAGCATCCGCAACTGGCCACGCTGAGCATTGCCGTGAATGTCAGCGCCCGCCAGTTCCATCAGGCGGACTTTGTCCACCATCTGCAGCAGTTACTGGAACACAGTGGAGCCAACCCGGCCCGGCTGAAACTGGAGATCACCGAAAGCCTGCTGCTGATGAAGCTGGATGATGCCGCCAGCAAGATGAACCAGCTGCGCCAGCTGGGGATCAGCTTCGCGCTGGATGATTTCGGGACCGGTTACTCCTCGCTGTCCTACCTGCGACAGTTACCGCTGGACCAGGTCAAGATAGACCGCAGCTTTGTGCGCGATGTGCTGGACAACCCCAATGATGCCGCCATCTGCAAGGCCGTGATTGCACTGGGGCACAGTCTGGGGCTGAGCGTACTGGCCGAGGGCGTGGAAACCACGCAGCAATGCGGCTTTTTGCGCCAGCACGGCTGCCAGCAGGTACAAGGCTATCTGTATGGCAAGGCCATGCCCGCCGAGCAACTATTGCTCTGGCTGAATCAGCAACAGCCCTTGTCCCGCCCTGATGATGCTGACCAACCGGCATCGCTCGCCAGCCCGGAAACAGGCTGAAACAGGGAAAAACCGGCCATGCGTTGTAATTCAACATCATGATATCAATCAGATTTAACAATTAATTACATGTCTGATTTATATCAATCGTCCATGCAGAAGGGCTACCAGCCAAGAAAAACAAGACTACAGTAAACGCACAAAGTCCTAATTAAAACCATATCTGGAGGCTCTGTGATGAATACCTGTAGCAAGCTCAAGACAAGGGGCTGGCAGCTCATTCTGTCCACACTGTTATTGCTGTTGTGGCAAGTGCCGGCCTGGGCGCTGCCCAGCTATGCCCGCCAGACTGGCGAGGCCTGTGTCGCCTGCCACGTCAGCTTCCCGGAGCTGACCCCTTACGGCCGGCTATTCAAGCTGTCCGGCTACACCCTGGGTACCACCCGCCTGTTTCCGCTCGCCGCCATGGCGGTGGGCTCTGTCACCAAGGTCGCCAACACCCAGGGCAATGACACGTCCTACCCGCGCAACGGGGATGGCGTACTGGAGGGCGGCAGCCTGTTCATTGGCGGCAAATTGAACGACCATGTCGGCATCTTTTCACAATGGACGTTCAACAACCTCAATGCCACCACGCAGGGGGATGGCAGCACCGCATTCAGCGGACATACCTCAGTGGACAACCACGATATCCGCCTGGTCGACCATATCACCAGACAGGATCTGGACCTGATCTACGGCCTCAGCCTGAACAATAACCCGACGGTACAGGATGTGTGGAACTCCACCCCGGCCTTTGCCTATCCCTATCAGACCTCCCGCATTGCCGGTGTGTGGGGGATTGCTGCACCCACCACGCTGATCGAAGGCGGGCTGGCCCAGCAAGTGGCCGGTCTGAGCGGCTATGCCTTCCTGAACAAACAGTGGTACGCCGAACTGGGTGCTTACACCACGGCGGATGGCATGCTGTCGGTATTCAGCCATGGAGTGGACTTCACCAACCGCTTGCATGGCAGTGCACCGTACTGGCGCTTTGCCTGGAACAAGGACTGGAACGAGCACTCGCTCACCATCGGTACCTTTGGCCTGGATGCCCGGGTCAATAGCGATGCCACCGACCCCAGTTCGCCCAGCGATCACTTCCGCGATATCGGACTGGACTTGCAATATCAATACCTGTCCGACCCGCACTCCTTTACCACCCAGTTGTCCTATATCCACGAAAAAACCAGCTGGGATGCCTCCCATGTCGGCAATGACCGTGACGGCCCCAACAGCTGGCGCAACAGCCTCCATGCCAAGGCTTCCTACTGGTATCAGCACACTTATGGCCTGACCCTGGGCTACTTTGCCCAGCACGGCAATACCGACTATCTGGCCAACACTAGTTCAGCCAATGGCAGCCCCGACACCAGTGGCTATATCGTGGAACTCAATTACATGATCCAGCCGAACTGGCGCCTGGCACTGCAATATACCGGCTATAACAAATACCTTGGTGCCAGCAGCAACTACGATGGTAACGGGCGCAATGCGCGCGACAACAACACCACCTATCTGTACACCTGGATTGCCTTCTGAGGGGAGCGCGCGACATGAAGCTGATCAATACCTTGCTGATGCTGGGCGTCAGCCTGACCACCCTTTGGGCCGAAGCCGCCGGCAACCCGGAAGATCTGGCCCGTCAATGGTGTGCCAACTGCCACACGGCTGATGGCAACAGCACCTCTCCGCTGTTTCCACGCCTGGCCGGCCAGCAGCAGGGCTATCTGGTGCAACAGCTGCAAGCCCTGAAAGCCCACAATCGCAGCGATCAATCGGCACACGATTATATGTGGGGCATTGCCGAAACCCTGGATGACGCCACCATCAATGGCATTGCCGCGTATTTTGCCAGCCAGAAACCACTGCCCAATACCGCAGCCGTGGACAGCAGCTTGCTCAGCCGTGGCCAGCAGCTATTCGAAAAGGGAGATGAAGCCAGAGGGACACCTGCCTGCGCCGCCTGTCATGGCCCGCACGGTGAGGGAAATGAATACGGAGGCCCCAGGCTGGCCGGGCAGCATGCCATGTATTTGAGCAAGCAGCTGCATGTATTCGAAACCGCGCAGCGCCCCTCTGCCGTGGCCATGCAGGCCATCATCAAGACCTTGAACGAGGAGGATATCAAGGCGGTAACGGCCTATCTGCAAAGCCTGCACTAAACCGTAGCCAGTCCTGACGCGCCCGCGGTGGCCGCCTTGAGCAGCCGCAGCGGGCGCGTTTTGTTTTTATCGGGCAGCGGCTCGATGGCGGGCAAACTCGGCAAACTCCGCCGCCGGCACCGGCCGACTGAACAGATAACCTTGCAGCTCCTTGCAGCCTTGCTCCCGCAGCAGGGCGTGTTGTTCTTCGGTTTCCACGCCCTCGGCAATGGTCAGCATGCCCAGGTTTTCGGCCATGTGGATGATGGCAGCCACAATGGCACGATCATCCGGGTCGGTCACGATGTCACGGACAAAGGTCTGGTCGATTTTCAGCTTGTAGACCCGGAACTGCTTGAGCAGATTGAGTGAGGAATAACCGGTACCAAAATCATCGATCGACATGCGCACCCCCTGCTCATGCAGGGCATTCATCACGGCAATCGCCTGCTGCGGGTCATACATGGCCACGCCTTCGGTCAGCTCCAGTTCCAGACAGTTCGCTGGCAACCCCTCTTCCTGCAGAATGCGCGCCACCAGCGCCGGCAGATCGGCCTGACGGAACTGCACGGCTGACAGGTTGACCGCCATCACCAGCTCCAGCCCCTGATCGCGCCACTGTCGGGCCTGACGTACGGCCTGACGCAGAATCCACTCGCCGATAGGCAGTATCAACCCGCAATCCTCCGCCACCGGGATGAACTCGGCAGGCGAGACCGGCCCCAGCTCGGGGTGCTTCCAGCGCAGCAGGGCTTCGGCGCCCACCAGCCGGCCATCCGCCATGGAAAGCTGTGGCTGGTAGTGAATGGTGAACTGCTGCTGTTCCAGTGCCACCCGCAGGGCATTGACCAATTGCAAATGCCGGGCCGCCTTTTCCTGAATCGCCGCCGTATAGAAGCGGTAGCAGCTGCGCCCGGCTTTCTTGGCCAGATACATGGCGGCATCGGCCCGGCGCGACAGGGTTTCCAGATCCTCGCCATCCTGGGGATAAACGGCAATACCGATGGAGGCCGAGATATTGAGATCGTAAGGTGCCACCCAATAGGGCTGGGCGATGTCCTGCAGCAAGGTATCGGCCAGTACTCGGGCACCTTCTGCCGTGACGGTTGGCAATAGCAGGATGAATTCGTCCCCACCCAGGCGTGACAGCAAGGCATCGGCGGGCAATAGCTGACGCAAGCGTGCCGCCAGTTGTACCAGCAGGGCATCGCCCACGCTATGGCCCAGCGAATCGTTGATGTCCTTGAAGTGGTCCAGGTCCAGGAACATCAGCGTCAGCGCTGCGTCCCCATCAGACTGCTGTGCCAATACCCGTTCGGCTTCTTCTTCCAGCCTCACCCGGTTGGGCAGGCCGGTCAGTGCATCGTAATGGGCCAGGTAGCGGATATGCTGTTCGTTCTGCTTGCGCACGGTAATGTCGCGGGTGATGGCCAGCAACATGCTGACCTCGCCCTGTTCGCCGCGCATCGGCGCCGCATGGGTTTCCAGCCAGCGCCGCTGTCCTTGCAAACCGGTGATTTCAAATTCCAGCATGCCGCTGTGCCCGGCCATGACCTGCTGATGCAAGTGCATGAAGGCGGCATGGTAGTCCGGCATCACGAAATGCAGCAGGCCAAGTGCCTGGATCTGCTGCAGGCTGTCGGCTTGCAGCATGGCCATGCCGGCCCGGTTGATCTCCAGCAACTGGCCATCCCGATTCACCACCTTGATGCATTCCGGCTCGGTTTCAATGATGGTGCGCAAGCGCTGCTCGCTCTGCTGCAGCGCGATGTCGGCTTCATGGCGTAGCTGCTCGCGCTGAAAACCATCCAGTGCGTAATCCAGGTCCATCACCATTTCTTCGATCAGCTTGCGTGCTGCCTCATCAAACGCATGGGTTTCGGCGCTGTACAGGGTCAACGCACCGATGACCTTGCCATTGCGTTGCAAGGGCAGCGCGGCAGAGGAGCCCCAGCCATACTGGGCAGCCCGGGCATGCCATGGTGCCGTGGACGGATCATTCTTAAAATCCTGGCACCATTGCGCCTGGCCGCTCAGCACCGCCCTGCCGGTGGGGCCCTGGCTGAGCGGATTGGCCGTATCGGTCAGCAGCGGCAAATCCGCCAGGTAGCCGGTGCCGCTGCCATGGGCACACAGGGGGCGAATATGGCTGGCATCCTCATCCAGCAATCCTACCCATACCATTTTCATGCCACCGTGCTCGACGGCAGCCTGGCAGATCTGCTCGAACAGTTCGTGCTCGGTGCGGCTGCGCACAATGGCCTGATTGCACTGGCTCAGTGCATCGTAAAGTCCGGTCAGCCGCTGGTTGCGGGCATCTGCGCGCTGGCGTTCGTCCTCCAGCAGCTGCAGTTTGCGCCGGGTTTCGGCCAGCCAGCCCATCACGCTGCTGGTATCGGCCCCCTGGTGCACCATCGGCTGCGAGAAATCTCCGCTGCCCAGGCGGGCAATGCTGCCGTGCAATTCGGCCACACTGGCCCCCAGCACATGATGCAGATTGCGCCGCAAGCCCCACAGCAAGGGCAGCAACAACAGACCAAAGGCGAACAAGACAAAACGCAGTTGCAGGGCATAGCGCTCGGCATCCCGCACCGCCAGCAAAGTACGCTGGGCAGACATGCGGTTGAATTCGGCAATCGGCTCCATGATGCTGGCCTTGGCACGATGGTATGCCTCATCGTGCAGCATGCGGATGGCTTGCTGCCGTTGTGGAGAGCCGAAAGGGGGATTGGCGGCAACCAAGTGCATGGCGGCCCATTCGGTACGGGTCAGGGCGTCGGAATTGGCCTTGGCCTTGGCCAGCATGGTCATTTCTTCCGGGGTAAAACCGGCATCCGCCATGCGTTGCAACAATGACGCGGCAGGCTCCGAGCGCTGCGGGCGATGGTCATCGCCCAGCACCAGGTCCCAGTAGCAGTTTTGGTAGTCCACCGGACGGGGGGCCTTGCCCTCCCGGATGGCCAGGATTTCACGGAAGTGCTGCTGATAAAGCGGATTACCCGTCACCACATAGGTACGCACCATGCGCGTGAGATCGTCGGAAGACTGGCGTAACTCCGCTGCCAGCAAAATGGACACATGGCGCGTCTCATTGGCATGATCAATGGCTTTCTCTGCCCGTACATACAGCACAAAGCTGACGACGAAAGCGATGAATACCAGCAGGATCAACCAGTAATAACGAGAGAGCAGCAGCAGATTGCTCTTGATGGTCAGCATGGCTTGATAGCCCTTTTTATCGTAATAGCCCCGATTGCACTTAAAAACAGGTATAACGTCCTGATTATGGCGTAAAACTTTTCCTCTCGCTGCCCAAAAACCACAGGGCCAGGAATGGAATCCCGCCAGATAGCGGCAATGTGACAATGGCCCGCCCCTGCATCAAGCTGACCCACCCGCATCGCGTGACGGTGACGGCCATTCCGCCTGGTTCAGCCTGAGCATGCGGGCTGATGCTGCAGCCCTACCCTGCTGGCTTTTTATTCATCATTTTATTCATTTCGTTTTCTACGCATTCTGGCAAGGACTGAACATGACACTGGCACAATGGCTGGATATCCCGCTCTCCATCATCCAGGCTCCGATGGCCGGCGTGCAGGGCAGCCGGCTGGCCATTGCCGTCAGCCAGGCCGGGGCATTGGGTTCGCTACCGGCAGCCATGCTGTCCCCGTCGCTGTTGCAACAAGAGCTGACTGCGCTGCAAGTGCTGGGTGACAAACCGTACAACCTCAATTTCTTCTGTCACCAGACGCCTGCCGACAATCCGACCGCCCTGGCCGACTGGCAGGCACGGCTCCTGCCCTATTATCAGGAGCTGGGCATCAGCCCGCCGCCCGCAACGGGCGCTGGCCGCATGCCATTCAATCAGGAGATGGCCGATATCGTCTGCCGTTACCGCCCGGCGGTGGTGAGCTTTCACTTTGGCCTGCCAGCCCCCCACTTGCTGCAGCAGGTCAAGGCCTGTGGCAGCAAAGTGCTGTCGTCGGCCACCACCGTGGCCGAGGCCCGCTGGCTGGCGGCCAACGGCGCGGATGGCATCATCGCTCAAGGTCTGGAAGCGGGTGGACACCGTGGCCTCTTTCTCGACATGGAGCTGGAACAACAGCTGGGCACCTTCGCGCTGCTACCGCAAATTGTCGCGGCCGTGAAGCTACCGGTCATCGCTGCCGGCGGCATTGCCGATGCCGACGGCGTAGCCGCCGCCATGCGACTGGGGGCGGCGGGAGTGCAGGTGGGCACCGCCTATCTGCTGTGTGACGAGGCCAACACCAGCGCCGTACACCGTGCCGCCCTGGCCAGCCCGCAAGCGGCCCATACCGCATTGACGACGCTATTCACTGGCAGACCGGCGCGCGGCATCGTCAACCGGCTGATGCGGGAACTGGGACCACGTCCGGCCGCCGTGCCGGCATTCCCGCTGGCCACGGCAGCGATAGCCCCCTTGCGCGCGGCGGCAGAGGCCCAGGGATGCGATGATTTCAGCCCGCTGTGGTGCGGACAGAACGCCAGTGGCTGTCAGCCCATCGCGGCCGGTGAACTGACCCGGCAACTGGCAGCGGGTCTGCTGTGATCAGCAAAAACGGGTAAAGCCCAGGGCCGCCCACAACACAGCCTGCTAGGCTGGATGGCTTGTCTGCCAAGGAATCCTGCACATGCCCCTTCGCCCTTGCCTGGCCCTGTTACTGGGCAGCTTGTTATTCAGTGGCACGGCCTGCGCCGATGACCGACCACCACCACCGCCCGATGGCAATATGCCCGCGCCGCAAGGCCAGCCAGCGGAGGGACGACAACCTCCGGCAGAAGCCTTTGCCGCCTGTAGTGGCAAGCATCCGGGCGCAGCGGTGCTGCTGCAGTTGCATGGCCAGCGCATCCCGGCGCATTGCGTGGACTTCCACGGCCAACTGGCTGCCCGACCGGACCAGGCACCCCCACCGCCACCGCCGCAATGAAAAAAGCCCCGCACTCGGGGCTTTTTTCATGCAGCAGGCAGTAATCCGCTTTCAGTCAGCAAAATCGGCGGCAATACGCTGGCACTCGGCCAGCCAGTGCGCTTTTTCAGCAGCCGACAACCAGCTGGCCTCGAAACCGTTCTGGCACAGCTGCAGGATTTCCTGCTGGCTCAGACCCAGTTCGCGGGCACAGCCCAGGTAGTTTTCCTGTACATAGCCGCCAAAGTAGGCCGGGTCATCGGAATTCACCGTCGCACACAGGCCGGCCTGCAACAGCTGACGCAGATTGTGGTGCTTCAACTGCTCAAACACCCGCAGTTTGATATTGGAATATGGGCAAACCGTCAGCGGCATGCGCTCGGCCACCAGCCGTGCCACCAGCGTTTCATCTTCCAGTGCGCGTACCCCATGGTCGATACGGCTGACCTGCAGCACATCCAGCGCTTCCCACACATATGCCGGAGGTCCTTCTTCGCCCGCATGGGCAACACAAGGCAACCCCAGTGCATGGCAGGCGGCAAACAGGCGGGCGAACTTGGCCGGCGGATGGCCGACTTCGCTGGAGTCCAGCCCGAAACCCGCGATGCCATCCAGGAAAGGCTTGGCCTGTTCCAGTACTGCAAAACCGTCCTCTTCGCTCAGATGACGCAAAAAGGACATGATCAACCGTGAACTGATGCCCAACTGGCTGCGGCCATCCTCCAGCGCCCGGCGTATGCCCTGATACACCGTAGCAAAGGCAATGCCCCGTTCGGTATGGGTTTGCGGGTCGAAAAAGATCTCGGTATGCACCACCTTGTCGTCACGGCAGCGCAACAGATAGGCCCAGGTCAGGTCGTAGAAGTCCTGCTCGGTCTGCAATACGCCGGCACCCGCGTAATACAGGTCGAGAAAAGACTGCAGATTGTCAAAATCGTAGGCGGCACGTACGGCTTCCACGGTGGGGTAAGGCAGGCGGATGCCATTGCGCTCCGCCAGCTGGAACATCATTTCCGGTTCCAGACTGCCTTCAATATGCAGATGCAGCTCGGCCTTGGGCAGGGCGCGGATCAGCGCTTCGTGTGCTGTAGTCATGGTTTTCCTGGCGACAGATCTGGCCAGCCAGGCCTGTCGCTTCATATCGAGCAAAAGCAGCATGATAACGACTGCCAGCACAGCGCAGAAGCCCCGTAATCTGCACTGCGCGTCAATGCAAAGACAAA
Organism: Aquitalea sp.; assembly: GCA_019232735.1. Classification (GTDB taxonomy): domain Bacteria; phylum Pseudomonadota; class Gammaproteobacteria; order Burkholderiales; family Chromobacteriaceae; genus Aquitalea. The sequence continues at coordinate 21,580 of JAFANL010000094.1, forward strand.
TCCGAGGAAATTAGAAGAAAAATATGTTTTTGATCAGATATTCCTGATGACAATGTCAGATTTGGCCAGCTAATGAAGTAAAATATGGCCGCATTTATTCAGGATAGACTGCCGCGCCAAGCGATTCCGACTGCTGGCGGACAAACAAGAGAACAAGCCTAAGCGCGCCGGTCGCAGGATGCCATCATGATCACCCCCAATCTGGAACAAGCCTGGCAGCAAACCTCGCAAGCATTTGCCCTTCTTGATGTAGAAGGCCGCATCCGCCATGCCAACCCGGCGTTTTGCCTGCTGTTTGGCTATGCGCAGCAGGAGCTGGAAGGCCAGTCCATCGACATCATTGCGCCCCCCTTGCCACTGCAAGCGCCACGGCAGCAGGATATCGTCCGTGATATCGACCTGAGCCGTCCCTTCCAGGGAGAAGTGCACCGCATCGCCAAAGATGGCCGTGAAGTGATCGCCATGCTGCATTGCAGCGCCATGGGCGACCCGGCAGGGACCATCATCGGCTATGTGCTGTCCTACACCGATATTGCCGATCGCAAGGCCATGGAACTGGCCCTGCAACAGGCCAATGAGCAATTGTCGCTGGCGCTGAATGCCTCGCAGCTCTCGCTGTGGGATATGGACATACGGCGTGACCACGCCAGTATTGATGCCCGCTGGGCACGCATGCTGGGTTATGCGGAGCGGGCGGTAGAACAACGTGCCAGCAGCATGTTTGCCGACGTACATCCAGAAGATTATCCGCGGGTTTATCAGGCCATCATGGCGGCCATCCATGGTGAAACCAGCCGGTTCCAGGAGGAATTCCGCTATCGCAATGCCACCGATGGCTGGACCTGGATACGCTGCATCGGCAAGGTGGTGAGCCGCAATCAGCAAGGCATGGCCCTGCGTGCCATCGGCACCAGCCAGGACATTACCGACCGCAAGCACAACGAAGCCCAGATCATCCAGGCCGCGCATCACGACTGGCTCACCGGCCTGCCCAACCGCTTTGCCCTGACCTGCCATCTGGCAACGGCACTGGCGCGCGCACAACGCAACCAGACCCTGGTGGCGGTGTGCATGATTGATCTGGATGATTTCAAGCCGGTCAACGATACCTGGGGTCATGAAGCCGGAGACCGCTTGCTGCGCGATCTGGCTCGCCGCCTGCAATCCCTACTGCGCAAGACGGATTTTGTTGGCCGCCTGGGCGGGGACGAGTTTGTGGTGGTGATGGAGGACCTGCAGGAAGTCGACACCCTGCATCAGCTCAGCTTTGCCATGCAGCGCCTGCATCAGGCCGTGGAAAGCCCCTTTGCCATCGAAAACGGGGTCGACGCCGAGGTCGGCATGACGGTGGGGGTAGCCCTGTACCCGCACGATGGCGCGGAGCCTGATGCACTGATGCGCCAGGCCGATGCCGCCATGTATCAGGCCAAGCAGCACAAATCCACCCGCCGCAGCTGGTGGCATATGGCGGCGGACGAAACCGAGTACCACAACGAGCCCATCGATCATTTTGAGGTGTATGGCAAGGAGGCTGGCCGCCTGTTGCTGAAGACCAGACAGCTGATTGCCACCGCAGTCAACAGCTATATCAGCCGCTTCTACCAGCACGACAGCCCGGACAGTCAGGAAGCGCTGATTTTCTCCAGCCTGCGCACCAGCGAGCAGCAACAGCTGCAAGCGGCGCATCGCGACTTCCTGCTGAATTTGCTGGCCCCGGACAGCCAGGCCGAGCATATCCGCCAGGATGGGCAAAAACTGGGCCGGATCCATGGTCTGGTTGGTGTGACGCCGCCCATGCTGGTGCAAAGCGTGGAGCTGTTCCGCCGCCAGTTCAGCGAGCAACTTCAGCGCGCCCTGCTCCCCATCCGCCAGCGCTACCGGCTGGTTGAAATCGTCGACCGCCGGCTGCAAGAGCAATTGCATGCCCAGCTGGAAGCCGCCGCCCAGGTACAAAGCCGCTATCTGGAAAGCCTGTCGCTGCCGATGTCGCATCAGGGCAGCCTGTGGGCCGATGCCGTCAATAGCGAACTGGAGCATCTGGGCAGCCTGCCCGGGGTGCAGGCGGTATTGCTGATGCGCTTGATGTCCAACGGGGTATTCGTGCCGGAAAACTGCCGCGGCCCGCTGGGCCTGGCGGTGGCCGACCTGCTGCAGACGCCCGGCAAGGAAGCAGTGATCGACCCCAACTCGCCGCGCGGCCAGGGACTCAGCGCTGTCGCCTGGCGTAGCGGGCAGATTTGCACCACCGCCTCGTATGGACACGACCAGCGCTACAGCATCTGGCACCAGCAAGCCGAGGCCATGCGGGTGCGTTCCACCATGAGCATTCCGGTACGCAATCAGGATGGGCTCACCGTCGCCGTACTCAGCTTCTTTGGCGCCTATCCCAACCAGTTCGAATCCGCCAGCATGCGCCAGTTTGCCCAAGGCCTGCAGCATCGCTGGGACCTGACACTGGCCGCCTGCACCAAACCGGCGGCCGCCATCCAGCAAAACATGGCCATCGCCCTGCGTGAACGGCTGTTTGCCGGTGGCCTCACCATGTATCTGCAACCGTTGGTCGACCTGCAGCAAGGACAGGTGGTCAAGGTGGAAGCGCTGGCCAGACTGGAGCAGGCCGACGGACAACTGGTGGCACCGGGGATATTCCTGCCCTTGCTGGGCGATTCGGACCTGGACCACCTGTTCCGCCTCGGTCTGGACAAGGCATTGAGCCAGTTGACCGATCTGGACCGCTGCGGCCTGGACATCGATATCTCGCTCAATATCGCCCCCAGCACGCTACAAGATGAAAATTGCCCGCAATGGGTGGCCGAGGCCCTGGCACGACATGGCGTGGCGGCCCACCGGCTCAGCCTGCAACTGCTGGAAACCGAAGACATCGCCCCGCAGGCACAGGACAGGGCCATCGAACGGCTGCGCCAGATCGGCATCAAGCTGGTGATGGATGACCTTGGCTCCGGTTACAGCAGCTTGCAACGCCTGAGTGCACTGCCGTTTGACACCATCAAGATCGACCAGAGCCTGACACTGAATCTGCGCAAGACTCCGCTGCCAAGCCTGGCCCTGATTCGCGCCATTCTGAAACTGGGACAGGTGCTGGAACGGCAAGTGGTGGTGGAAGGACTGGAAGACATCGGCATGCTGGAAGCCGCCGGCATCCTGGGTGCCACCCTGGGACAGGGCTATAGCCTGGCCCGCCCCATGGCCCAGCACAGCTTCATTGCGTGGCAGGGCCAGTTTGGCCTGCCGGCCCGGCAAGGCTACATCAGCAGCTACCTGGGGGCACTGGCCCAGCACTGGCTGTATACCCAGCCGGCGCAGAACCGGCGACGCCCGGCACTGGCGGACTGCCCCTTGCATGCTTTCCTGCTACGTCAGGCCGATCTGCCCAGCCAGGTGCTACGCTGGCATGTTGCCTGTCAGCAGGAGGAAGAGGCCGAGGAAGAAGCCGGCCAGCAGTTGATGCAGTGGCTGGTGGGCAGAATGTTGAAGGAGTCGGTCTGAGAGCGGAATAAACCTGCCGCCGCGATCAGTCCAGCGCGCACGGCAGGGACAGCCCCCCCAGCCGGAACCAGCGCAGCAGATTGTCAAAATCACGCTGCTCCATGGCACTCAGCTGGCGATAACGCTGCGACAGGCGCTGAGCCAGGGCGGTATCAATGCGCTGCCGCGCAGCCGAGCGGAACAGCACCATGAAGGGGGCCAGGCTGGTCTGATAGCAATCCAGGCCAGGCCTCAGTGCTGCCGTGGCCTGCTGCAACTCATCCAGACTGAAAGCCGCCTGCATGGAGTTGAGAAAGTCCGCCGTAAACTGCGGCGATTGCAGCTCGATCCGGTCATGGGCAAAGAAATGCTGGGTAGCCCGGCGCTTGAGCCGGCCAAAGTCGGCCAGGTAAATGCCGCCCTCGGGCTGTAAAACCCGCCGTAGCTGCTGCATGGTCTGCAACAACTGCTGCGTATCCGGCAAATGATGCAGCGACATGGTGCACAGCACACAATCCACCGATGCCGCGGCAAAATGCTCCAGCCGGCTGATATCCCCCCGCTGCAGCTGCACATTGCTCACCCCTGCTGCCGCCAGATTGCCGGCAGCCTGTGCCAGCATGGTATCGGAGGCATCCAGACCGATAAAGTTTGCCCCCGGATGCAGGCTGGCCAGGTGAATCAGCTGGTTAGCCGGGCCGCAAGCCAGGTCCAGCACCACATCACCGGGCCGGATCAGCGGCAAGGACATCGCCGCATGAAACAGGTAAATGTAGTTGAGGACGCCATCGCTGCGACCGCTGTCCATGAACGCGTGCACCTGTGCCGGGTCTTGCATGATGGCCTGCGACTCTGGTGTACGCGGCAACACGGCACGCGACAGCCGCTCCAGCAGCAAGTGGGTAATCATCATGGGTGCGGACATGGCGGGAAATATCTATCTGGCTGCGGTTCGGCAAAAAATCGATGGCAAGGGACATGCCGCGCGCTACGCTGGCATGCCGGACAAGGTCAAGGGGCAGACCGCAGGCGCTGGAACACCAGCCGCGGCAGGCGCAGGGCAAAGCCGAACATCAGCCGGATATGCATCCAGGTCAGCAAGCGGTTGTCGCGCCAGTAATTGAAGTGCGATACCCCGCCTTCATCCGCCTGGAAGTATTTCACCGGTGACGGCACATTGACCGGCTGCACCCCGGCCCAGCACAAGCGCACCACGGCTTCCGGATCGAAATCGAAACGGCGCATCCAGTGCTGGCCTTGCATGATGCGACGCAAGGGCGCCACCGGATAGACGCGAAAACCGAACAGGGAATCGCCAATGCCCATCCACAGGGTTTCCAGATTGGCCCACCAGTTGGAAATCTTGCGGCCCTTGACGCGCAAGCTGGGTGCGCTGGCATCGAACACCGGCAGCCCCAGCACCATGGCGGCCGGTTGCTGCTGCGAAGCCGCCATGAAGGCCGGAATCTGCCCTGCCGGATGCTGACCATCGGAATCCATGCACAGCACATGGGTGAAACCCAGTCTGGCGGCCTGATCCAGGCCATGCAGCACCGCCGCCCCCTTGCCGCTGTTTTGCGGCAGCACGAACACCTGCAAGCCGGCATCCGCTGCCGCCATGTGCTGCAGCCCCTCCGTGGAGCCGTCATTGCTGCCATCGACAATCACCCAGACCGGCGTCCATTGCTGGCGGGCGGCCCGCACGGTGTCATACACCTTGGGACCGGGGTTATAACTGGGGATCAACACCACATGGGTGGAGGAAGGCTGGTTCATGATGATTTGGCTGAATGGCTGTTCACCCCGGCAAGCAGGATGCTGTCTGAATCTGGCTGGACCTTAGCCGATTGCCGACCGGCAGGTCAACAAGCAGTGGCAATCCGGGCCAAGCTATAAATGCAATTCCGGGTCGATAGAACGCTGCAGGCTGCTCTCGAAATAGCGTTGCAGCTGCGCAGCGGTTTCTTCCCGGCGCCCGCGGGCAATAAATTGCTGGCCAGGCACCGCCCGGTAAATCAGGGGAAATGTCGGGGGCTGCCATATTTTCCAGCCCTTGCTCAAATAGGCGGAATTGGTGGTAATCAGAATGGTCTGTAATGGCACTGCCGATTTCTTGGCAATCAAGGCCACCGAACCACCAATATCATTGACCGGTTGGCGTGTGGTGCGCGTGCCTTCGGGAAAAATCATCAATACATTGCCTTGTTGAATGGATTGAATGGCCGCGCGAAACATCTGATCCGGATGGCGATTGGAAACATAACCCGCCAGATAAGCGCCAATGCCCAGAAACAGATTCGAGCTGATACTGGCTTTCATCAGGCATACCACTTGCGGCAGGCGTGAAAACACCAGGAATGCATCAATCATACTGGGATGATTGGGGGCCAATAACATGGGGCCTTGCTGATTCAGCACATCCAGCCCGCACAAATCCAGCTGCATCAGGCGACAAGCCTGTGCACCGGCCAGAAAGCAGCGGCATATACGGCTGATGACCCAGCGCACCAGCGGTTGGCGCAAACGCCGGGGCGCCAGCACTAATGGCAGCGCAGCGATATTGGCCGACAGTAACATGCTGCCCAGCCAGAACAACATAATATAAAACAGGATTATCTGGCCCAGGCGCAGACAGCGGTGCCACATTTTGAATGTTTACTTTCGATTTCCAGTCATTCACCAGATCGCATCACGGCCCATGCCGGATGGGATTATCTGGCCTCGGAATCACTGCAAAGGATGACAAAATCGTTTGGCAAGAACACGGTCAAGCCATCATGACAAAAACCCAGACCATCCAGGCTGACACAACCAACCTGAATGACATGATTTTACTATACAATCAGCCCGATTTGGTGCACGCAACGCTCAGTGGATTGAATGCTCATGTTAGAAGAAATCATCAAGAACTACCTCATCAATACCAAGGGCAAAGACGCCTCCTTGTTTAACGACCCGCAACTGCAAGTCGCCGCTCTGGAGCTGGATTCTCTGGACATGGTGGAAATGCTGTTTGAAATCGAAGACCGCTGCGGTTTTCAACTGCCCGACCCGACCCGTTATCCCAAGATGGGCTTCCGGGAAATGCTGGCCGATATCGAAGCGGCCATCCGTGAACACAATAATGGTGAACTGCCCGATCTCCGTCTCGAGGGAGAGCAGTAATTGACCAAGGTCCTGATCACCGGCATGGGTGCCATCAGCCCGCTGGGCGCTGACTTGCCCGGCAGCTTTGCCCAGGCACTGGCAGGCCATTGCGCCATCGGCCCGGCTCCTGCCGACATTGCCAAGTGGTTGCCCGACATCCTGCTGGCCCCGGCCGCCAGCGAACCGCACACCCTGCTGGATAGCAAGCATGCCAGCCTGGATCGTGCCAGCCAGTTTGCCATGGTGGCGGCTGGCGAAGCGATGACGACGGCCAATATCACACCTCAGCCGGCCGATGCGCGCCGCTTTGGCGTTTTTGTCGGCGTCGGCTTTGGCGGTGCCCACACCGTGGACGGGTTGTACAGCCGCTTCCAGTCTGCCGTGCAGAGCGAGGGCAAGCGCAATCCGGTCCTGATGCATCCCCTGTCGGTACCACGCATGATGGCCAATGCGGCCGCGGCGGCCATCTCCATGCGTTACGGCCTCAATGGCCCCAGCAATACCTATTCCGTGGCCTGCGCCTCCTCCGCCATCGCCATTGGCGAAGCCTTCCGCGCGATACGCGATGGTTATCTGGATGCGGCCATCGTGGTCGGCTGCGAAGCCATGCTGACGCCCGGCTCTCTGCTGGCCTGGAATGCCCTGCGCGTGATGGCCAAGCCGCACGCCGATGATCTTGCCCGCAGCTGCCGTCCCTTCTCGCAGGACCGCAGCGGTTTCGTACTGGGCGAAGGGGGTGCCGCCATCGTGCTGGAAAGCGCAGCACGGGCGTCTGCCCGTCAGCAGCCGGCGCTGGGCGAGCTGTGCGGCTACGGCTGCAGCAGCGATGCCGCGCATCTGACCGCGCCTTCCAGCGCGGAACAGGTGTATGCCATGCAGCAGGCGCTGGACGATGCCGGGCTGCAGCCCGCCGACATCCAGTATCTGAATGCCCATGGCACGGCGACGGAAACCGGTGACGTGGTGGAAACCGAATCCATCCGCACGGTGTTCGGCAGCCGGGAACACAGCCAGCTGGCCATCAGTTCCACCAAGTCCATGCATGGCCATCTGATCGGTGCCAGTGGCATCCTGGAGTTCGTGCTGGCCGTCATGGCGATGAATAGCGGCTCGCTGCCACCCACCGCCACGCTGGAAGTGCCGGATCCACGCTGTGATCTGGATTTCATCCCGCAAACGGCGCGGCATGGCTGTCAGGTGGATGCCATCATGTCCAACTCCTTTGCCTTCGGCGGCAGCAATGCCTCGCTGGTGGCACGGCGCTATCCGCAATGAGCCAAGACTATCACTACCCCATGCTGCTGCAGCGCGACGATATCGCCGCCATCCTGCCGCATCGTGGTGCCATCTTCGTGTGTGAACAACTGTGCATCGAAGGGCCGCACCACTTCCACGGCACGGCCTGCTGGCCACGGGACAATGCGGTGATTCAGGGGCACTTTCCCGGCCTGCCCATCGTGCCCGGCGTGATGCTGATCGAATCAATGGCGCAGTTTGCCGGTGCCGGCCTGCTGGCAGGCGACCCCTATGTGAAAACCCTGCCCGAAGATTCAGTCGGCGTACTGGCGGCAGTCCGCAACTGTTGGTTCAAGCAGCCGGTACTGCCCGACTGTGCGGTGGAGTTTTTCATCCAGTGCCGTCAGCTGGCCCCCTTGCTGGTGCAGGTGACGGCCCAGGTCAAGGTGGCGGAAGCCGAGGTGGCCAAGCTGGAAATCGCGCTGGCTTACGCGCCACGCGCGCTGCTGCAGGGCAAGGCCTGATCCGCTGCTGAGCGGATCGGGTTTTCCGATCGGGCTTACAGCATGCCGCCGTTGATGGAAATCACCTGCCCGCTGATGTAGGCGGCCTGCTCGGAAGCCAGAAAGGCGACCAGGCTGGCCACTTCTTCCGGCTTGCCTGTCCGCTTCATCGGCACCATCTGCGCCACCATGTCCTTGTCGAACACATCCTTGCTCATGGCTGATTCGATAATGCCCGGAGCCACCGCATTCACGGTGATGCCACGGCTGGCCAGCTCCAGCGACAGGGATTTGGTCGCGCCATGCAGCGCGCTCTTGGCAGCGGCATAGTTGGTCTGACCACGATTGCCCGCCAGCGCCGCCACCGAGGTGATATTGATGATGCGCCCCCAGCGGGTGCGTATCATCGGCATGGTCAAGGGCTGGGTGACATTGAAGAAGCCGTGCAGGGATACATCGATCACCCGGTGCCACTGCGCCGCCTGCATGCCGGGAAACACCGCATCGTCATGGATGCCGGCATTATTGACCAGCACCTGTACCGGGCCTTGCTCCAGCAGCTTTTCCAGCACGGCAGCACTGGCGGCGGCATCGGCCACATCGAACTGCACGGCCTCGGCACTCAGGCCCTGTTCCAGCAAGGACTGACACAGGCTCTGCGCGGCAGCCAGATTGTTGTTGGCGTGGATGATGACGTGGAAACCATCAGTAGCCAGTCGCTGGCTGATGGCGGCACCAATGGCACCGCTGCCACCGGTAATCAAGGCTCGTTTCATGCGGACTCTCAGAAAGATGGGGATGCAGGGGCCAGTGCCGCGGCATTGAGTACCACGCCCAGACGGCCACTCACCAGCAGGCTGCCCGCCGCGCTGACTTCAAAGCGGTACATGGCGGTGATGTCGTTACCGGACAAGCGCTCGGCACGAATCGACAGCGGGGCATCCATTTCGTCCAGACTTTGGCAATGCCAATGTGCCTCGCGCACGCTGGTCAGATAACCGGCAGCCACCGGCCTGGCATCGCCGGCCAGCAAGGCAGCATGCACGGCCATGGCCTGGGCGGCATATTCGATGGCATTGGCTACCCCCAGACGCCCGGCAGCACGCAGGGGATTGTCCGGCAGCAGATGGCTGCGGGTCTGGCACACGATTTCGTCTTCACTCCAGCACTCGACACTGTCAAGCAAGCACATGCTGCCCTGATGCGGAATGCGGGCCGCAATCCAGTCACGATCCATCATGCCGCCACCTCGATGGCCAGCGCACAGCCTGCCAGATACTCGATGACCACCCGGCCCGGCTGGCCGCTGGCCAGCAAGTGCAGCAAGGGCAGACTGCGTGCAGCGGGAATCGCCTGGCGCAACTGCTCCAGCCCGGCATCCGCCATCACATCAAGCGCATCCTGGCTAAAGGATAACTGCATGGCCGCCTTGCTGGCCGCAGTACGTTGCGGGCTGAGCACCATGCCCACCCCCATCGGGTAAGGGATGGGACGCTGGGTATACAGCGGCTCCGGATAGGCGGTGTCAAAGGCAATCAGCACGCAGGGCTGGCCACTGCTCCAGGCTTGGGTAGCCGTTTCCAGCAGCGCGGCGGCAAAGGTGGCGTCATAGGCGCACAGGCTGGTGGAGGCCGAGGTACAGCCGGTGGCAATGCCCCAATAACCGGCCGGTGCGTTATGGACGGAATTATGGAAACGGGTGGGCGAAATCAGCCGCTCATCCGAAGCCAGGACTTCCAGCAGGTTGTGACAGTTGTCGCAGTCACCTCCGGTGGAACTGAAGATATTGGCCAGTTGGGCGGCATCGGCAGCGGCATCCGCCACGGCGGCAAAGCCGGTGGCCATCGCCAGTTTCACCGCGGCACCCACCCGGCGGCGCTCGGTTGCCGGCAAGGCCATCACCGCGGGCAAGACGACTTCGGCGGCAACAAAGTCCTGCTCGCCACGCAGGCAGGCGGCGGTGGCCTCCCAGTTCGCCATGCCCGGCCCCAGAACGCTCAGGCCTTCCAGATAAATGCTTGTTGTGCTCATGCCTTCACCTGCGAAAAAACCAGACTGCAATTACTGCCGCCAAAACCGAAAGAATTGCTCAGCACATGCCGCAGCGCTTGCTCCCGCGTTTGCAGCAGGTAGTGACACGGCAGCGCCGAGTCCAGTTGGCGGGTACCGACGCCACCGGGCAACACGCCTGCGCGCAGGGCCAGGGCACAGATAATGGCCTCAATACCGCCGGCAGCACCCAGGGTGTGGCCGGTATGGCCCTTGGTGGAGCTGCACGGGGTGGTCGTGCCGAACAGGGACAACACCGCTGCGCCTTCAGCCGCATCATTGCTGGGCGTGGCCGTGCCATGCAGATTGATGTAGCCGATGTCGGCGGGCTGCAGGCCCGCGCTGAGCAAGGCTTGTTGCATGGCCATGCGTGCGCCCAGACCTTCCGGATGAGGTGAGGACATATGATAGGCATCGCTGCTTTCACCCACCCCGGTCAGCAGGATGTCGCCGGCCTGGGCCAGCTCACCGCGCTCCAGCAAGGCATAAGCCGCGCCCTCTCCCACCGAGATGCCATCGCGCTCGCCATCGAAGGGGCGGCAGGGTTCCGGCGATACCAGTTGCAGCGAGGAAAAACCATAGATTGTGGTCAGACACAGGCTATCCACCCCGCCAACGATGGCGGCATCGATCAAGCCGGCCGCCAGCATGCGTTGTGCGGTAGCGAACACCTTGGCACTGGATGAACAGGCGGTGGACACCACCACGGCCGGGCCAGACAAACCGAAATAATGGCGCACGAAATCCGCCACCGAATAGGCATTATGGGTTTCGCGGTAGCGATGTTCCGGCGGCAGGCTGCCCGTGAGCGGATCGCGCTGGCGGTAGGCCACTTCGGAACTCAAAATGCCGGAGGTACTCGAGCCCAGGAACACGCCGATTCGGCCGGTGCCATAGCGGGCCATGGCCTCTTGCACGCTGGCGACGAAACCATCCTGCTCCAGCCCCAGTTGCGCCAGGCGATTGTTGCGGCAGTCATAGGCCGCCAGTTCGGGGCGCAGCTGTACCTGGTCCAGCCCGGCCACCTCGCCGACGCAGACATCAGATTCCACCGTCTCCCAATGCTTTTTGACAATGCCGCCGCGCTGCTGGCGCAGGGCATCCAGATGGGAAGACAGCCCCGCGCCCAGGGCGGAGGTCAGGGTATAGGCACTAAGTCGGAGAGCTTGCATAAACAACGGAACAGATCAGCATGGGTTGGCAAAAGCAGGAGTGGGCAGCACGCATCTCAATCAGACGCGCCAGCCTGACGCAGGGTAACCGGTTTCAGGTTACGGGCCTGCAACTCTTGCAGCAAACGGGGCAATACGGCCAGGATCACCGGCTGGCCAGTGGCCGTGAGCGCGGCATTGCCGTCGTGCAGCAGCAGTATATCCCCTGCCGCCAGATTGCGAAGGAGTCTGGCGCACACCCGCTCAGGATCATGGACGCGGGTATCATAGCCACGCCGGGTCCAGCTCGCAAGAAACACCCCCTGAGCCTGCAGAACCGGGTCGAGAAAGGGATTGCGCAGACCGGCTATCGGCCGGAAAAACAGTGGCGCCTGTCCTGTGATGGCGTGCAGCGTGGCCTGCCCCTCGCCGATCTCGCGTCGCCAGCCGGCCGGGCCAAACAGCGATGTCTGCTTACGATGGCGCTGGCCGTGGTTTTCCACCGCATGGCCGGCTTGCGCGGCCTGACGGCACAGTGCGGGATATTGCGCCGCACGCTCGCCAATACAGAAAAATGTGGCATTCACCCCATGCTGGCGCAGGATTTCCAGTACTGCGGGCGTAACCTGCGGGTCCGGGCCATCATCAATGGTGATGGCCACCTCGCCGCGCCGGATGGCCGCAGCCGGCAACCGGGTCAGATTGGCCCCCAGCCAGCTGCAGCGCGGCAGCAGCCCGGCCACGGCGATCAGGCCGTGCAGCAATACCAGCAGCACAAGCACGACCGGCCAGTCGTGCGGGCGATAGATCAGCCCCAGCAAAGCCAGCAGGTGCAAGGCCATGCACAGCTTGATAAACGGAGAAAACCGCAGCGGCTTCATCTGTCCCTGTCCTCCTTGATCGGTGGCCGCAGTGCGGCCAAGGGCCCATGCGCCAGCCAGTGTTGCCACATCGCCAGCCAGACCGGCCAGCTGTGATCCCCGACCACCCGTCTGACCCGCTCCGGCGGCAGCAGGCTGGCCAGCATGTCCTGGCCATCAAGGAAGCGATCCTGTTCCGCCAGGCTCAGCCACACCGGGCAATCCGGCTGCGTGGCCAGCCAGTGCCACCAGCAGCGTTCGTCCTCTAGCGGGCAATCCGGCTGCCGTGCCCAGGCCTGCGCGCCACCAGCCTGACGGATGTCCTGCAGGATATCCGCCGTGCCGGGATAAGGCGCCAGCAGCTTGATGCCAGCCAGGTGCTCGCCATAATGCGCCGCATGGTGCAAGGCATTGAACGCACCCAGCGAGATGCCGGCCAGCCAGATATGGGCGTAGCCCTGTTGCCGGGCCGGGGCGATTACCGCCTGCTGCAGGCTAGCGGCCACCGTGCCCGCCATCACCTGCTGATAGCCCACATCGGCCAGCACGATGTCCACGGCCAGCGCATGCTCGCGTACCGCCGCCACCATACCCTGCGCCAGCAAGTCTTCCAGACTGGCCTTGGCTGGCGGCAGCAATACCAGCAAGGTATCGGCACGGCCAGCTCCCTGCCAGCGATCAGTGAGGCAACGCACGTGAACCCATCCGCGCCATCATGGCGGAAAACACCAGCGCCAGCAGCGCACCGATGGCCACCGTGCTGCCGATAAAGGACAGCACCGGCACACTGGAGCTGCCCAGCAAGCCAAAACTGGTCACCGTGGCCAGATTGGCCACCACCAGCGACACCTCCACCTGGCGCTGCTCGGCATCGCTGCCCAGTTGCTGTTTGTTGGCAAAGAACAGCGCGTAATTGGAGCCGATGGCCACCACCAGCAACAGGCCGACCAAGTGCAGAATGGTCAGCTGGATGCCGCAGGCATCCAGCAGCGCCACCGTGCACAGCACGGCACAGCCCAGCGGGATGGTCACCCGTACGGCTTGCTGCCAGCCGCAGCTCAGCCACAGCAACAGCAGGATGGCCAGACTGCCCAGCGAGGAGAACAGCAGCGCCTCATGGGTATAACTGTCGAAGATGGCGGTGGTCTCTTCCAGCAGGTCGATCACCGTCACCTGCCCCAGCTGCTGTGCCGCCAGTGCGGCCCTAACCTTGTCCAGCGCCATGTTCTCGCCGCTGGCCGGTCGCAGCGGCATCAGCACCAGATAGCTGTCCGGACGCTTGATCAGCATGGAATCCAGCAACACGCTGGCCGCACTGCCATGCAGGCTGGCGCGGGTCAGCAAAGGCTGCTGCCGACTGCGCTCCACATCTCTGACAAAGCCCTGCAAAGTGGCTGCATCCAGCGGCAGGCCCTGGGTGGCGAGTGCCAGACGACGGGCCGTTTCCGCCGCTGCGGGCAAGGAGGTGCGACGGGCTTGCTGCGTGGCCATGCTGGGCAGCAGCTCATCCGGGGTATGGAAGCCGCCGATCACATTCTGCCGGCTCAACTGCTGCAATACCCGGCGGCTGCGCTCGGCCAGTTGCAAGGCGCTTTCCTGATCCGGCGCGCTGAAGCTGGCAACGTAACGCATG
>JAFANL010000139.1 GCA_019232735.1 Aquitalea sp.
GACGAATACGGCGATCCGGCCGATCCACAGCAGGCAGCCGCGCTGGCAGCCTACTCGCCCTACCACCAGATCAAGCCGGAGGCGGTGTATCCGCTGGCGTTGTTCACCACCAGCGCCCGCGACGACCGCGTCCACCCTGGCCATGCCCGCAAGATGGTGGCACGTTTGCAGGAGCTGGGCCATGCCGCCTTGCTGGTCGAGACCGATGCCGGCGGCCATACCGGCAATGCCGGGCAAGAGCAGACGGCGGATGAGCTGGCGCGGGTGCTGGTGTATCTGTATCAGCAACTGATGGACTGAGCGCCGCTAACAAACACCCTGTTGCGACGTAGCGCCTCCTGGCCTCCGCGGCGCTACACCATCTTGTTCGCCGCTCCAGATCCACTGACATAGGCAGCCACGGGGACGGGTGTTAGTCTGCTTGCTTCACCCGCGCGTGGAGGACGGTAGATGATCACCCTGTATACCTTTGGTCCGGCCTTTGGTCTGCCCGACCCCAGCCCCTTTGTACTCAAGGCCGAGATGCTGCTCAAGCTATCCGGCCTGCCTTACCGCAAGCAGCGCGGCAGCATGCGCACTGCGCCCAAGGGCAAGCTGCCCTATATCGACGACAACGGCACGCTGGTGCCGGACTCTACCCTGATCCGCCTGCATCTGGCCGAGCGTCATGGCATCACGCTGGATGCCGGCCTGTCCGCTGCCGAGCAAGCCGTGGCCTGGAGTGTGGAGTGCCTGTGCAGCGACCATCTGTACTGGTGCGTGGTCCATGAACGCTGGCTGGACGATGCGGTGTTTGCACGGGGCCCGGCGCAGTTTTTCCAGCGCGTGCCAGCCTTGCTGCGCGGCATGGTCAGTCAGATGGTCAGACGCAAGGTCCGTGGCAATCTGCAAGGGCAGGGGCTGGGACGCTTCAGTCCTGCCGAGCGTGAGCGCCTGCTGCAGCTGGATATCGGCAGCCTGGCCGCCTTGCTGGGCGACAAGCCATACATGCTGGGCGATACCCCCAGCTGGCTGGATGCGACCGTGTTTGCCTTTGTCGCTTCGGCCCTGCTGGCCAGACTGGGCGATACGCCAAGCCGGCAGGCGGTGTTGCAGCATGCCAATCTGGTGGCTTATGCCGGGCGGCTGCGCCAGCACTATTTCCCCGATTGGGAAGCCTGAGCCATGACTGGCGCAGTTCTTGCGAGTGAAAGTGCTTCCACCCCGCAGGAAGCCATCAGCATGAGTCAGGATATCCACATCCGCCCCGCAACGGCAGCAGATGCCGCCACCATTACCGCCATCTACAACCCCTACGTGCTGGATACCACCATCAGCTTCGAAGAACAGGCGGTGAGTATGGAAGAAATGGCCGCACGCATTGCCAAAGTGCAACAACAGGGCCTGCCCTGGCTGGTGGTAGAACTGCATGGCGAGCTGCTGGGCTATGCCTATGCCACCCGCTGGCGGGTGCGCCATGCCTATCGTTATGCCGTGGAGACTTCGGTGTATTTTGCCCCGGAGGCTCGTGGTCAGGGGCTGGGCAGCCGGCTGTATCGCAGTTTGCTGCAGCAATTGCGCGACTTGGGAGTGCATCTGGCCATTGGCGGTATTTCCCTGCCGAATGCGGCCAGTGCGGCCCTGCATGAAGGCCTGGGTTTCCGTCAGGTGGCCACGTTTCATGAAGTGGGCTGGAAGGCGGGGCGTTGGCTGGATGTCGGCTACTGGGAGTTGAAACTGCATGATGGTCCGCCGCCATCGCTGGCCGATTGAAGGGGGGGGGCTGCCCCGCATTGGGCAGCCGGGTTCACCAACCTGGTGCAAAGGCTTGCATGACCGCGCTGTTTTGTGACAAATTTGATCAAATATTCACAAGGGAGTGAGCATGACCCAAGCCAGCGACATCATCGTGTTTCAACGTAATCCGGTTCGGGTGGAGCAGTTCACTGCGCCGGCCGAGCGCCATATCGAGGGCGAGTGTGCCCAGAGCGTGGAAAATCATTATTCCGATCCCAGCGGGCAGTTTCATGCCGGTATCTGGAGCGGTGGACGCGGTAGCTGGCGGGTGAAATACAACGAACATGAGTTCTGCACCCTGCTGGAAGGCTATGTGCGGCTGACCGACACCAAGGGTGATAGTGTCGAACTGTATGCCGGCGACCATTTCGTCATTCCGGCCGGTTTCGAAGGGGTGTGGGAGGTGCTGGAACCGGCGCGCAAGACCTACGCCATTTTCGAGCCCAAGAGCCGCTAAGAAGCTATTCATCAGCTGCTGTGCTGGTTAGATAGGGGGGCGTACTGCGTTGAAAACGCCTTCGGAATGCGCATTGACGCGATGTTAACTCTGCTTCCCAGTTGGTTCCAAGCGTTGTCGCCTTGTCTCGCGCTAGCTCGCGAGACTTTGAACAGGTAATAAAAGGACTGCGGCGGCCTTGTTCTTCCTGGCCGCTCTGCAGGTAGTGTCTGCTTCGGCGTGCCTTGGCTCAGGAGCACGACGCTATTTTGTTCGCCGCGCGACATCAGCCGGCACAGATAGCCCCGGCAGCGGGGCTATCATTCAGCTCTTGGTCGGTGCGCGGCCCCGCCCGACCATGCTGCCTGCCTAGTCAGCCAGCCGTTGTTCCAGATCCTGCAGTCTGGCCTTGAGTGCGGCCACTTCGGCTTCCAGTGCCGCCACCCGACCGGTGATGCCGACATCGATGATGGCCGCGCCACTGATAT
>JAFANL010000160.1 GCA_019232735.1 Aquitalea sp.
CTCGGCCAAACGCAGAGCGCCGCACTCCGCATCATCAGCCGCGACGCAGCACGCGCGCCGCATCCAGCGCAAAGTAGGTCAGGATGCCATCGGCACCGGCGCGCTTGAAGGCCATCAGGCTTTCCATCATGCACTTCTCTTCGTTCAGCCAGCCGTTCTGGAAGGCTGCCTTCAGCATGGCGTATTCACCAGACACCTGATAGGCATAGGTCGGCACACGGAAGGTATCCTTCACGCGGCGGATTACGTCCAGATACGGCATGCCCGGCTTGATCATCACCATGTCGGCGCCCTCTTCCAGATCCATTGCCACTTCCTGAATGGCTTCGTCCAGATTGGCCGGGTCCATCTGGTAATTGTTTTTGTCCGCCTTGCCCAGATTACCGGCCGAGCCCACCGCATCGCGGAAGGGACCGTAGAAGGCCGAGGCATACTTGGCCGAGTAGGCCAGAATCTTGGTATGAATGAAGCCGGCTTCTTCAAAGGCATCGCGCAGTGCGCCGATGCGGCCATCCATCATGTCGGACGGGCCAAATACATCCACCCCGGCTTCGGCATGGCACAAGCCCTGACGGATCAGCACCTCGGTCGTTTCATCGTTCAATACATAGCCGTTGTCGTCGATCAGGCCATCCTGACCATGCACTGTATACGGGTCCAGCGCACCGTCCGTCATCACGCCCAGCTCTGGGAAACGCTGCTTGAGCGCACGCACCACGGTAGGGACCAGACCATCCGGGTTGTAGGCCTCCTGTGCGGCATTGTCCTTGCCGGTTTCAATCACCGGGAACAGCGACAGCATGGGAATGCCCAGTTCCAGTGCCTGCTCGGCGGTATACAGCAGCTTGTCCAGACTTTGTCGTACCACGCCCGGCATCGAGGCGACGGCCTGCTCACGGTTTTCACCTTCCAGCACAAACACTGGATAGATCAGGTCATTGGCAGTCAGTACATTCTCGCGCATCAGGCGACGGGAGAATTCATCCTTGCGCATGCGACGCATGCGGGTAGCGGGGAAATAGCGGTTAGCAAAAATCATCAGAGCTTCCATCACAAGTGACAATGGCAATGCCATGAATTGTACGCCTGTTATCCCCTCACTGGCTGCGTCATTCCCATTCCGGCAACACGGCAGGGACATTCCTCCTCCTTCTGTCCATGCCAGATGCAAACCAGTCGACCTACTCGGACATCAATCCCACCAACGCATTAGTAAAAATCATATCAACCATTCGCATGACTCATACTTACTGGCAATGTGTGTTGCGTAAAAACCGCATTTTTATTAGACAAACTGTAGAATTCACTAAAATGCAACAGTTAAAATACCTAGAAAAACAGCAAAAACAACAGCAATCACATCATTGGCAACACAGTTTTCCGAATCATCATGAACTTTTAAAAAAACAGCAAACTATTGTTTTATATGAAAAATTAAAGAATAAACAAAGCTGTTTTCTTATCTTCACACCAGGAAACAAAAATTTTCAGATTTCATTTTGTTAATAAATGTTCGTTGACGGTTACAAGTGCGTTTCGCACACTCAGCCCCGTTGGTGAAATCAAGTTTTTACATGGCTTGCTTTACGCCGCGCCCAGCCTGCCAACAGATCAGGCAGGCACACAAAAAACTATTAAAGGATTTAGAGGAATGAAAAAACTCGTACTCGTTGCTGCCATTGCAGCAGCCATGCCCGTATTGGCCCAGGCCGATGTCACCATCTACGGCTCCGTGCGTGCCGGTCTGGACAGCCTGCAATACAATGGCAAGACCACGACTGGTGTGGATGACTACAACAGCCGTATCGGTTTCAAGGGTAACGAAGATCTGGGCAACGGCCTGAAAGCCGTTTGGCAACTGGAAAACGGCTTCGCCGTGGATGGCGTGGCCAGCAAGAGCGGTTCCGGCACGGGCACCCTGGCCAACCGTACCAGCTTTGTCGGCCTGGAAGGCAGCTTCGGTAAGGTCACCCTGGGTAACCAGCTGGACATCTTCAGCGAAACCGAAGCAACCGATAACCTGTATGGCCCGCGCCGCGACAGCGTAGGCATTCCCTTCCCGCTGTACGAAGGTAGCGACATCTTCGGTGCCTATGGCGATGGCTTTACCAAGAACGGTGTTCGCTACGACAGCCCGGACCTGCATGGCTTTACCGCCATTGTTGAATATGGCGCAGGCGAAAGCCGCTCCAGCACCACCGGCAAGCAAACCGGCAACAACTTCGGTGCGCGTCTGGCCTACACCAATTCCGGTTTCTTTGGCGCTTACGCCAATATGACCCAGCTGAATGTACTGGGCTCGGACAAAAACAGCACCGTACACCGTGTTGAATTCGGCTATGACGCCAACAATCTGTACCTGGCCGCTACCGTGCAAAAGGCTGCACTGTATGGCAACGCCTGGGCTACCAATTCCGATGGCAGCTATGCCATCTCCAACCTGTCCAGCTTCGGCATTGCCAATACCGGCCTGAACAAGCTGACCAGCCGCGCCTGGGCAATCAATGCCGCCTACACCATTGGCGCATTCAAGCCGTCCATCGTCTACTCCAAGCGCAGCAGCGTGAAGGTGGATGGTCAGTCGCAAGACTGGGGTGCCAGCCAGTGGGCTGCTGCCGTGGATTACTCGCTGAGCAAGCGCACCATGATGGAAGCCGGTTATGGCCAAGTGAAGGAAAACAACGGTGCTGCTTCTGCCCTGGGCCTGAGCGATGCCAAGACCACCCTGACCTGGGTAATGCTGAAGCACAACTTCTAAGCGGACGATGTCCGGCTGGTTCCTTTGAAGAAAGTCATTTGCCACCGCCCTGCCGCGGTGGCTTTTTTCATTCTGACCACGGAAATACCTGGCAATAAAAAACGGAGCCTTGGGCTCCGTTTGATCTTTGCTGAAACAGCAGGCTTATTCGAAGAAGTCGCGCAGCTTGTCCATGAAAGACTTGGATCGTGGATTGTGGGTAGCCACATCACCCTGGCTGATGGCATCGAACTCACGCAGCAGTTCTTTCTGACGCTCGGTCAGCTTGACCGGAGTCTCCACCACCACATGGCAGTGCAGATCGCCATAATCGGTGCCACGTACCGCTTTCACACCCTTGCCACGCAGGCGGTAGACCCGACCGCTTTGTGTTTCGGCGGCGATCTTTACCTTGGCCATGCCGTCCAGCGTAGGGATTTCGATTTCGCCGCCCAGTGCCGCCGTGGCAAAGGAAATCGGCATTTCGCAATGCAGGTCCATGCCATCGCGCTGGAACACCGCATGCTGCTTGATGTGGGTCACCACATACAGATCGCCGGACGGACCACCGTTCTGGCCCGGCTCGCCTTCGCCGGACAGACGGATACGGTCGCCTTCGTCCACACCGGCCGGAATCTTCACGTTCAGTGTCTTGTTGGTCTTCTTCTGACCGGCGCCATGGCAGCTGGTGCAAGGGTCGCTGATCTGCTTGCCGGTACCGTGGCAAGTCGGGCAGGTCTGCTGGATGGAGAAGAAGCCCTGGCTCATGCGGACCTGACCGTGACCACCGCAGGTGGAGCAGGTCTTGGGCTGGGTACCCGGCTTGGCACCGGTACCGTGGCAGACTTCGCAGTCCTCATGCGAAGGAATGCGGATCTGCTTCTCGCAGCCGCGCGCGGCTTCTTCCAGCGAAATGTCCAGGTTGTAGCGCAGGTCGGCACCACGGTAGACATTGGAACGGCCGCCACCGGCTCCACCACGGCCACCGCCAAAGATGTCGCTGAAAATATCGGCAAAATCACCAAAGCCGCCAAAGCCGGCACCACCACCGCCAGCCCCGGCTTGCGGATCTACCCCGGCATGGCCGAACTGGTCGTAGGCACTGCGCTTCTGGCTGTCGGAGAGGATTTCATAGGCCTCTTTGACTTCCTTGAATTTCTCTTCTGCTTCCTTGCTGTCCGGATTGCGGTCCGGGTGATACTTCATCGCCAGCTTGCGGTAAGCCTTTTTGATGTCGTCCTCGGAGGCATCACGATTGACGCCGAGCACATCATAAAAATCTTTTTTGGACATGGTGTTTCACTCTCTGGCCGCGACCACCCGGTCCGGCAGGCAATGATCTTCTTAACATGGCAAAGGCACAGAGGCCGGTGGAGCAGTCTCCGCCATTCCCTGTGCCTCGTTCAATCAGCAAGCTTGCGGCTTACTTCTTGTCTTTGACTTCTTCGAACTCGGCATCCACCACGTCGCCTTCGTCCTTGGCCTTGCCTGCATCGGCAGCGCCCTGGCCGGCTTCAGCCTGCTGGGCCTGGGCGTACATGATCTCGCCCAGCTTCTGGCTGGCCTTGGCCAGTTCTTCGGTCTTGGCTTCGATGACGGCCTTGTCTTCGCTCTTCACCACTTCTTCAGCGGCCTTGACGGCGTCTTCGATCTTGGCCTTTTCAGCAGCGTCGATCTTGTCGCCATGCTCGGACAGGGATTTCTTCACGCTGTGGATCAGGCCTTCCGCCTGGTTACGCGCAGTCACCAGCTCGTGCAGCTTCTTGTCTTCCTCGGCATTGGCCTCGGCATCCTTCACCATGCGCTGGATTTCCTCTTCGGACAGACCGGAAGAAGCCTGGATGGTGATGTTGGCCTGCTTGCCGCTGGCCTTGTCCTTGGCCGATACGTGCAGGATACCGTTGGCATCGATGTTGAATTCCACTTCGATCTGCGGAATGCCACGCGGTGCCGGCGGAATGTCGCCCAGATTGAACTGACCCAGGCTCTTGTTGGCGGCAGCCTTTTCGCGCTCGCCCTGCAGCACGTGAATGGTCACGGCAGTCTGGTTGTCATCCGCGGTGGAGAAGGTTTGCGAAGCCTTGGTCGGGATGGTGGTGTTCTTCTGGATCAGCTTGGTCATCACTCCACCCAGGGTTTCGATACCCAGCGACAGCGGGGTCACGTCCAGCAGCAGCACGTCCTTGCGATCACCCGACAGTACCGAACCCTGGATCGCGGCACCAACAGCCACGGCTTCGTCCGGGTTCACGTCCTTGCGCGGTTCCTTGCCGAAGAATTCCTTCACCGCGTCCTGTACCTTGGGCATGCGGGACTGACCGCCCACCAGGATCACGTCGGTGATGTCGGA
>JAFANL010000212.1 GCA_019232735.1 Aquitalea sp.
AGCAGATCCGGCGGCCATTCTGGCAGGCCATTTTGATGACGAGCCTGCTAGCAAGGCGACGCCGGCAAAGAAAAGTGAGTCCAAGCCGGAAAAAGTGGATAATGTCGCCAGCGGCAAATCGGTGATCCAGCTGGCCGCCCTGTCCGATCCGGCCAAGGCCGATGCGCTCAAGAGCAAATTATCCGGTCTGGGTGTGGCCGCGCACTTCAGCAAGGTAGAGACCAGCAAGGGTGAAGTCACGCGCGTGCGGGTAGGGCCGTTTGCCAGCCGGGCCGAGGCGGAGGCGGCCTTGCGCAAGCTGTCGCAGGCTGGCGTGTCCGGCATTATCGTGAGCAAGTAAGCAGCGATGACAGTCTTCGACTACATTGTGATAGCCATTCTGCTCGGCTCGGTACTGGTCGCCATGGTACGTGGCCTGGTGGCTGAAGTGCTGTCGCTGGGTTCGTGGTTGCTGGCCTTCTGGTGCGCCAAGGAGCTGTCGCCGCTGGTGGCAAGCTTCATGCCCAACGAGTTGCCCAGCCAGGGTTTGCGCCTGGTGGCGTCTTTTGTGCTGTTGTTTTTCCTGTCGTGGCTGGTCACGGCATTATTGCGAATCACCCTGACCAGTTTGCTGGATTCAGCCGGCTTGGGTGGTCTGAACCGATTGATGGGTGCCGTGTTCGGTCTGGCTCGCGGGCTGGTGCTGGTTACGGTGCTGGTGCTGGTAGGGGGGCTGAGCGACATGCCCCGCCAGCCTATGTGGAGGAATGCGGTATTGGCCGCTCCATTGGAATCATTGGCCTTGTCATTAAGGCCCTGGCTGCCGGCGATGCTGGCAGACAACCTGCATTACACCGGATAGTGTGATGGAACAGGCGGATTATCTTGATATCTTCACTTCAAGATTTCCGCCTTTTTCTTTGGCTGTACGTTTTGTCTGAAAAATCCAGGTAGTTGGGAAGAGAGAGTAAAGCGATGTGTGGAATCCTAGGCGTGGTAGGGCAGTCTCCCGTCAATCAGTTGTTGTATGACGGCCTGCAAGTGCTGCAGCACCGTGGACAGGATGCGGCGGGTATTGTCACTTCCAGTGGCAAGACCTTTCACATGCACAAGGGCAGCGGCATGGTGCGCGATGTGTTCCGCACCCGTAATATGCGTTCGCTGATGGGCAATGCCGGTATCGCCCACGTGCGTTACCCCACCGCAGGCTCTGCTTCCAGCCTGGCCGAGGCGCAGCCGTTTTATGTCAATTCGCCGTTTGGCATCGTGCTGGCGCATAACGGCAACCTGACCAATACCGACGAACTCAAGGCGGACATGTTCCGTCACGACCTGCGTCATATCAACACCAATTCCGACTCGGAAGTCTTGCTCAATGTCTTTGCCCATGAACTGGCCGAGCGGGTTGAGGGGTTCGAGCTGAGCGTCGAGGCCATTTTTGGTGCCATCGAAGCCGTGCATCGCCGCGTGCGTGGTGCTTATGCCGTGGTGGCCCTGATCGCCGGCTATGGTCTGGTGGCTTTCCGTGATCCCAACGGCATCCGTCCGCTGGTGATTGGCAGCACCCAGGGCTCCGGCAAGACCGAGTACATGTTTGCCTCCGAATCGGTGGCGCTGGACTGCTCCGGCTTCAGCATCCTGCGTGATGTCGAGCCGGGTGAGGGCGTATTCGTCAGCTTCGATGGCGATTTCCATGCCCGTCCCTGTGCCAAGGCAGTACGTCACGCGCCTTGCCTGTTCGAATATGTTTACTTTGCCCGTCCGGATTCCGTGATCGACGGCGCTTCGGTTTATCAGTCGCGCATCGTGATGGGTGAAAAGCTGGGCGAGAAAGTCCGCCAAGTGCTGCCGGAGCTGGATATTGATGTAGTGATGCCGATTCCGGATACCAGCCGCCCCAGCGCGCTGGCGCTGGCCAATAGCCTGGGCCTGCCTTATCGCGAAGGCTTCATCAAGAACCGCTATATCGGCCGTACCTTTATCATGCCGGGTCAGGCAGTGCGCAAGAAATCGGTACGTCAGAAGCTCAATCCGGTTGCTTGCGAGTTCAAGGATCGCAATGTGCTGCTGGTGGATGATTCCATCGTGCGTGGCACGACTTCCAAGGAAATCGTGCAGATGGCACGTGATGCCGGTGCCAAGAAGGTGTACTTTGCCTCGGCCGCGCCTGCCGTACGCTTCCCCAATGTCTACGGCATCGACATGCCGACCCGTGCCGAACTCCTGGCAACCGGTCGCACCGAGCAGGAGATCGCCGCTGAAATTGGTGCTGATGCGGTGATCTATCAGGATCTGTCTGCCCTGCAAGAAGCAGTGCATTCGGTCAATCCCAAGCTGCACGAGTTTGAGACTTCCTGCTTTGACGGCCAATACATCACCGGTGACATCACGGCGGCTTATCTGGATGCCATCGAATGTGCGCGTGGTGCCGACAAGAAAGAAGAGAATCCGGTCAGTACCCAGATGATCGATCTCAACCTGAATGTGGCTGAGCAAAACCTGATGTAAATCAGGCTCAGAAAAAAAACCGGCTGCGGCCGGTTTTTTCTTTGCTGCCGGACAGACATAGCGCTGGCTGCCCACATCGATATGCCGCAATTTCATTTAAATAAACGGTTCTGATCAGGCAATATAGGCAGCACAAGGCGGTGGCCGGTCATGGTGACCAGCAGCCGATAACAAGATTCGAGAATCATCATGTCTGTTGAAAACAATCCGCAACAATACCACGCCGAAACCCTGGCGATTCGTGGTGGTCGTGAAAGCAGCGAATACCGCGAGCACAGCCAGGCACTGCATCTGACCTCCAGTTTTTGTTACGAGTCGGCAGAGCAGGCCGCGGCCATGTTCCTAGGCGAAATCGAAGGGTATACCTACTCGCGTTTCACCAACCCGACGGTCAATGCCTTCCAGCAACGTCTTGCCCTGATGGAAGGTGGCGAGCGGGCCATTGCCACGGCCACCGGCATGGCGGCCATCCAGGCCATCATGATGAGCCTGCTCAAGGCTGGCGATCATATTGTCTCCTCGCAAAGCCTGTTCGGCTCCACCACCAATCTGTTTGCCGGTCTGCTGGCCAAGTTTGGTGTGGAAACCACCTTTGTTGATGCGCGGGATCTGTCTGCCTGGGAAGCGGCTGCCAAGCCCAACAGCAAGCTGTTCTTCCTGGAGACACCGTCCAATCCCTTGACCGAGATCGCCGATATTGCCGCCATCTCCGCCATTGCCCATCGCCACAGCGCCTTGCTGGTAGTGGACAACAGCTTTTGCTCGCCGGCCCTGCAGCAGCCACTCAAGCTGGGTGCGGACCTGGTCATGCACTCGGCCACCAAGTATCTGGATGGCCATGGCCGAGTGATGGGCGGTGCGGTAGTGGGGAGCAATGCGCTGGTGGAACAGGTGTATCTGCATGTGCGTACGGCGGGTCCGACCCTGGCACCCTTCAATGCCTGGGTGTTGCTGTCGGGACTGGAAACCCTGGCCTTGCGCATGGACAAGCACAGTGCCAATGCGCTGGAGTTGGCGCAGTGGCTAGAGGCGCATCCGGCAGTAGAGCGCGTCTATTATCCTGGCCTGCCCAGCCATCCGCAGCATGAACTGGCCGCACGCCAACAGAAGAGCGGCGGCGCGGTGGTCTCGTTTGTGGTCAAGGGGGGGCGTGCCGGTGCATGGAAGCTGGTGGATGGTGTGGAGCTGATTTCACGTACTGCCAATCTTGGTGATGTAAAGAGTACAATTACCCACCCGGCATCGACCACGCATGCGCGTGTGGCGCCGGAAGTCAGACAAAAGGCTGGTATCGAAGAGGGGCTGATTCGCGTAGCGGTTGGCCTGGAAAACATTGCTGACCTTAAGGCCGATCTGGCCCGTGGCCTTGACTAAATATTAATACCTGCGTTTCATTCAAACGAACGGCAGTCTAGACTTAGACTGCCGTTTTCGCGATGGTGCCCAGAAAAACCAGACCAGCAGCCTGGATGATTTTCTTGACACTGATCAAATTAAAACGTAAGTTTGAAACGCTTGTTCGAAAGCTGAGATGGACAAGACAAAATACCCTGCAAGTACAAAAAAGGCACAAGAGAACATGGAAGCCAGCCGCCCGGATACGGCAACACGCATTCTTGACGTTTCCGAGCGGTTGTTCGTGGAGCACGGCTTTGAGGCCACCTCGCTTCGCATGATTACTCAGCAGGCCGAAGTCAACCTGGCCGCAGTGAATTATCACTTCGGCTCAAAGGATGCACTGTTCGAATCCGTCTTCATGCGCAGGCTGGCGCCCTTGATTGCGTCCTGCCTGGCGGAGCTGGATGAGCTGGAGACAAGAGAAGAGAAGCTGTCAGTGGAGGGGCTGGTCACGACGTTCATTCGTCCGTGTCTGGCGCTGTCCAAGGATCCTGCGAGGGGCGGGGCCTTGTTTGTCAGACTTCTGTCGCGCACGCTGGTGGAAAATCACCGCCTGCTGCGTGAAACCATCTCGCAGCAATACAGTGTGTTCGTGCAACGCTACTCGCGCGCCTTCCACCTGGCGCTGCCGGAGCTTGGGGTTGAGGAGCTGGCCTGGCGCATGCATTTTGCGTTCAGTGTCATGTTCAATGCCTTTGCCGGAAATGATGTGCTGAAGATTTTTACCCGCAGCCAGATCGTTTCCGCCAGAGACCCTGACATGATCGTGAAATATCTTGTGCCATTTGTGGTTGCCGGGTTGGTCTCGCCTGTCCAGCGCTAAGCCGGGTCAACACGAGGATAAATCACAATGTTAGCTGCTGTTCTTCTCATCGCACTGATTGGTGCGCTGGCGTACTATCGCGCGCCCATTCTGGCATGGACTGTGGTGCTGGCCGTCTGGCTGGCCGGCCTGCAGCTCGTCTTTGGCTGTCCGGTGTCCACTGTGGCTTGGGGGATATTTGCCGTCATCGCCGCGGTGCTGAATATCGTTCCCTTGCGTCGGGCGGTGTTTACCGGCCCGGTGTTCGGCGTGTTCAAGAAAATCACTCCGGCCATGTCGCAGACCGAGCAGGAAGCCATCAATGCCGGAACGGTGTGGTGGGATCGGGACCTGTTTTCCGGCAAGCCGGATTT